>CAYLYR010000258.1:0-2511 GCA_964387835.1 uncultured Melioribacter sp. | reverse complement strand
AAAGCTCCCGTTTCTTGCTATCAACAATCAGATCCTCTATTTTCCCAATTAAGCTACTTTTATTTTTCGGCTCGAAAAATAATCCGTTTACTCCATCATCAATAATATCAAGAGGTCCGTCCGATTTTGCCGCAATGCACGCTTTCCCCGCCGAAAGAGCTTCGGCAAGTGCAATTCCGAACGCTTCCGCGTGCGAAGGAAAAACAAAAATATCCATCGCCGCCAATACATCAGGAATGTCATTTCTGAATCCGGCAAAAATCAGCTTACCTCTTTTTACCAAATCTTCAGCCTCTCTTTTAATTTTCTCTGCATACTCCGCTTCTCCGCGACTCGGTTCGCCGACCACAATGAATTTAACGTTATCATATTTCTCCGTAATTTGCTTAGCCGCGAATATAAATTCCTCATGTCCTTTCCCGGGCGTAAAGCGCGCGGTCATTCCTATTAACAATTCTTCATTTTTAATATTAAATTCTTTTCTTAATTTGTCTCGAGCAATATTGTTCGGGGAATACTTTTCAACATCAACTCCGTTGTAAACTATCCTAATTTTATCCGGCTCAATCGGGGTTGTTTCGATTAGATTTTTTTTAATAACACCGCTAATTGCAAATGCTTCATCAACTCTCGAATAAAGCACACGATGAAGGAAATCTTTTTTAATTACAAATGAACCCATTTGTTTTGTCAAAACAAGCGGAATTTTCTTGCCCGCTAATTTCAGAGCCGGAACAATTACCCATAAATCTTTTGATGCTTGAGTATGAATTAAATCGAAGTTTCCCACGGATAAAATCTTCCGCATTTTATTAACTGCGTTCGGTTCAAAATACCCTTTCGCCTTTATCGGATGTGTAATTATCGATTCTTCCCTTGCTTTCATTTCAATTTTAGAGCCTGGATAACAAACCAGTTCGGTATGAATTCCTCTTTTCATCAAACGGGTAACAGCGTCAACGGTAAACATTTCCATTCCGCCCCAGCTTCGGGAAAGAGACGAGTAAAGCACTTTCATCGATAAATTCTTTCTAATTTTGCGTGCGGAAAATAGTGAGCCAGAATTTCATCAAACTTATAACCTTTCTCCCCCATTACGGCAGCGCCGATTTGGCAAAGCCCAACGCCGTGTCCCCAGCCTGCTCCGTGCAGAACAAATGATTGCGGAACTCCGTTAGCAACATTTTTCTTTTCGACAATAAAAGCGGAACTGTAAAGATGAGAATCGGAAAGCGCGCGTCTTATCTCCAACTCTTTTCCAATTGTAAACTCCCGTTTCGAGCCGATTATTTTCAACTTGATTATTCGTCCGGACTTTCCTCTTTCTACCGGAATCAAATCCAATATATCGCCGAAATTGTGATGAAGATTTTTTCGGATTAATTCGGCAATTTCATTCTGAAAAAAACTCTTTTCCCATCTGAAAAAATCTTTTGTTTCAACGTCGAAATCAACAAGCACTTGTTTAAGAACCGTTTCATCTTCCGTATTGCAGAACGCTTCCGGCTTTGCCAGAATCCACTTCCGCGCATTTTTTTCAATCGTTAAATCCCAATCGGAATAGTAAGTCGGAGTAACAAAATCGTAAACGCTTTCCAAACACGGGTGTGCGGTTTTCGACCAGACATTTTCATACAACTCTGTTACGCCTCCGCAGCTTTTGGAATAACGCGTATCACAAATATTTTCCCCCTCCCGCAGCACAATACCTCGTGTTTTATCTACGGCGGCAGCTGTCCGCATTGTGGAAGTTTTAATTATTCCCTGATACCTTTGGCAATGATCATCCGCGCAGAAGTTATATAAAGAATGCGAATCCCTTTCGTACCATCGCAAATGCATTCCTTTTTTTCTCAGTTCATTACGAGGCTTTTCGTTCTCCTTATCTAACTGAGCAAGCGTCCAACTACGAGCAACTATTGCCTGGCTTTCCAATAGCGCCGCCGAAGCGTGTTCGCTCATCTCCGAGCCTATTACACTTTCGAGATACAGTTCCACCGGAATTACATTTACAAGCGTAATTTCTTCCTTTTCAACAACGAACTTAAAATCGCCGAGGAAGCGCTGGTCTTCTTTTCTCTCCCAATGAAACCCCTTTCCTATTTTTACATTACGCACCCAAAAGCTGGCGTTGTCCTCATTGGCAGCAATAAAAATATCACTTTCATTTATGTAGTATGTACCGAGTGTGGACTCGAGAAGTATTCCATGACTGCTCTTTTTAAAATATGACTTACCGTGAATATATAGATTCAGGCGCGGCAAATAATATTCGCCGATAATTTTAAGCTCTATTTTCTTGCCGGATATTATCCCGACTGTGATTATTGGTTCGGTCATAAATTAATAATTTTTATTCTGTAATATAACATTTTAGATAATTTACAATTGAGGAAAGAAAATTAGAAAGTATCTTTTTCCCGCCATTGTTTTTATTTTGCTGTCATTGCGGTCGGAACGAAGAGAAGGGAGAAATCTTTTTAGTTCAAAGTTTGTAAAGGTCGTGTCATT
>CAYLYR010000257.1:0-2554 GCA_964387835.1 uncultured Melioribacter sp. | reverse complement strand
AAATAAATGAGAAAAATTGGAGTCCAAAATTTCAACTAAGTTTGACTTTTAATCCTTTCTTTTCTTGTAGATTGAAAAAATGATCATCATTAATGAAATTATTAAACTAATACTTGGGACTATATATGGGAATTTAGTGTAAAATGTTTCCCGCTTTTCCGAATAGACATCGGCGAGAAGGACTGTTTGGGTAAAGAGATTAGTTTCCTTCTTTACTTTTCCCGAAGGAGAAATGAAAGAGCTGACTCCGCCGTTGGCAGCGCGCATTATCCAGCGCCTGTTTTCAACCGCTCGCAAAATAGAGTAAGCTGCGTGCTGGTAAGGACCGCTTGATTTTCCGTACCAACTATCGTTTGTTATCACAGCTAACAAGTTTGCTCCTTTATCGACAAAGTCCGAAACGTATTCGGGATAAATGGATTCGATACAAATCAGCGTACCTATTTTAATTGAATCGGAGAGAGTGAAGTTCACAGGACCTTCCCCGACATTCCAGCTTGATATTCCCACGTTCCATCTGAAAAACTTTTCGAGAAAAGGAAATTCTTCGACGAGAGGAATTTTTTCACCGAACGGAACAAGCAGTTTTTTGTGATACTCCTGAATTTTATTTTTATTCGGAGAAAAAAAATAAGCCGCATTATAGGTTGTGTAATATCTATCGCTGTTTTTTATTCTCTTGGCATCTTCGGGCGCATGAAGTGAATCGTAAAAATTAATATCGGGCATTCCGGTCAGTAAATAAATATTATTGGTATCAACAAACCGATGAAACCGCTCAAGCTCCCGCCAATACGAAGGCGCAGTTAAATAAACAGGCAAAGCGGATTCCGGAAACAAAATAAGCCGAGCGCCCTTAGCAATCGCTTTTTCGGATAGAGAAAAATAAAGATTAATCTGCTGCTGCAAATTACCGGCGTCCCATTTTTTCCAGGGATTCAAGTTCGGCTGAATAAGTCCGACTGCTAAAGGCTTTCCGGAAGGTTTATCATATTTATCGGAACCGGAAGAATATAATAGGGGAATAACAAAAAAGAGTACGGCAACTGTCAGATACCTATCGGCGAGTTTTTTGCTGCTTTTAAAATTTCGCAACGCTTCAAACAAAAAGTAATTAATGAAAATAATAATGAGAGTCAGCCCGTAAACTCCGATAATATCGGCAATTTGAATAAACGAATTAAAGTAGGGTTGGCTGTTGCCAAGCGTAAGCCAAGGGAAACGGAAATCGGTAACGCTGTAAAGAAATTCGTAGCTCACCCAGAAAAAAGGAAGAAGAAGAAACGAAGCCTTTTCTCCCATATTTTTTTTCGCAAGATAAAAAAGGGACGAGGGAATCAAAAAAAGAAGCGGATTAAAAAATAAAAGAACTATTCCCGAAATCATTAAAAAAGGGTCGGCGTCTTTTGTCCAGCTTCCGACCCAGTATAGCGTTACCAAAGTAAAAACGAATGCGAACAAATAGGTAATTCTGTTTATTTCCGCAAGTCCGTTTCTTCTATCGAAAAGGAAGAAGAGAGGAATTAACGCAACAAATGCAAGAAGATAGAGATGAAACGGCGGAAATGCCGCTCCGAGCAAAAGTCCGGAAATAATTGCAAGCGCCATGTCAGCTCTATCTTTTCTGTTCTTCGGCAGTATGGTTAATTTCATCACTTAATTGTTGTTTGCTTTATTCTTGTTTAAATAGTGCTTTATTAATATCAGAAGAATTATCAAAGCCGTTAAAATCAAACCGATTGTGGTGTATTGGTCCAAATAATAATCAATTAATTTTAAATTTGAGCCTAACGTAACGCCGAGCCAAAAAATAAAGATGTTCCAGAGAAAAGCGCTAATCGTAGCATTAATAAAGGTCTTGAGAGGTTTTAAATTGTGAACGCCCGCAAAGAAACTTACAACGGAGCGAGTGCCGGGTAGAAATCTGTTGAGCAAAATCAACTTAAAACCATACTTATTAAACCATTTGTCCGCTTTTTCCAAGTCGGATTGATGAATAAATTTTACTCTGTGCGATTTCAGCAGTTTCATCCCGAGTTTACTGCCTACAAAGTACATCATCATAAATCCGACTGAGCTTGCAAAACTTGTAGCGATAAGCGCCGGAAGCAGCGGCTCGTTCATTTTAAATAGAATCGAAACTCCAACAATGACAATAACATCGCTCGGAGAAGGAGGGAAAAGATTTTCGGTTAATGCAAAGAGAACTATAATAACGTAAACATAAGCAAGTCCCGCATGCCCCATGTATGCCAACACGCTTTCAAGCATCAGCCGTTATCCTTAATCAACAATACCGTAGCAAAAGCTTCCACGCCTTCTTCCCGTCCGGCAAAGCCGAGTTTTTCGCTTGTAGTTGCTTTTATGGAAATATTTTCAATCGGGGAATCGAGAATCGTAGAAATATTTTTTCTCATCAGATTAATAAATGGTCTTAGTTTCGGGCGCTGCATTACAATTGTTGCGTCAAGATTATTCAGCTTATAACCGTACTCAAGAATTAAATCGTAAACTTTAGAAAGGAGTAATTGGCTGTCCAAATCTTTGTTCGCTT
>CAYLYR010000256.1:0-2688 GCA_964387835.1 uncultured Melioribacter sp. | reverse complement strand
TCGGAGTTCGACTTTTCCATTTTGCAAAATATATTCCGGTGGAACCGAAATTCTATTCCCGTGCGGATAGGATTTCATATAATAAGCGCGATTTGGAATTTCCCTTCCGGATAACTTTTGTCCTCGATGTTAAAAATCCTCTTATCGGTGAAAACGGCAGTAACAAAACATTTGCCGAACAAAAGGGAGCCGATAGTTTTACGGTTGATGTCTTGGAGCGAGGATTCAAAAATATATTACGTTTGCTGCATGTGAAATCTGCCGATAATTTGCCCGGAGCCGCCGGAGGAATAGCGGCGGGATTTATGTTGTTAGTTGAAAAAACTAATGTTATTGACTCGGAGAAATTTATTAGCGAAATTCTCGGGCTTAATGAAATTACCGATGTCGGTTTTGTGATAACAGGGGAAGGAAAATTAGACACGACAACATTGAACGGAAAAGCTCCTTATATTGTATTTAAAAAATTTAAAGATAAAAGCGTAAAAAGATTTTTTGTAACGGGGAAATCGGAAATTAACTTGCCTGAAGGAAATATTGAAATTATTTCTCTTTCCGAATTACTCGGCTCGGAAGAGAAAGCGAAAATATATTGTAAGAAAGGCTTGGAAGGAGCCTCTCGTAAAATAGCAAAAATAATTTTGGAGAAATAGATGAGCGAAGAGGTTGAAAAGTTGGAATCGATTCGCGTTCCCGCGCTTGATGAAATACTCGGGAAGAAATTCAAGGTCTTGGATGACGGATTTATTCGCGTTATCGATTACATGGGGTCCGATGCGGCGGTAGTGCAGGCGGCGAGAGTTTCCTATGGAAAAGGGACAAAAAAAGTAAGGCAGGACAGAGGTTTGATTCGCTATTTAATGCGGCACAAACATACTACTCCTTTTGAAATGTGTGAAATAAAATTACATGTACGAATTCCGATGGACGCTTGGCGGCAATGGATTCGCCACAGAACGGCTAATGTTAATGAATATTCGACGCGCTATTCGGTCGCAATTGATTCGGCTCAGGAAACATTACCCGGTGAATGGAGATTCCAAGCGAAGGATAACAAGCAGGGAAGCTCGGGATTTATTGATGAAAAGTTAGGCGTTGAATTAACCAAGCAGGAAAAACAGCTTCACCAAACCTTACGAGAAATTTATGAAAAGCGAGTCGAACTTGGTGTTGCGCGGGAACAGGCGCGGAAGGATTTGCCGCTATCAACTTACACGGAAGCATATTGGAAAGTTGACTTGCACAATCTTCTTCATTTTTTGAAGCTGCGGATGGAAAAACATGCACAGCTCGAAATTAGAAAATACGCACAGATTATCGGGGAAGAAATTGTAAGCAAATGGGTGCCGCTTACGTGGGAAGCATTCATGGATTTTACTTTCGGAGCAACCGATTTTTCGGCAAGCGAGATGAAAATTCTTAAGGAGCTGATTGCCGGCAATAACGATAAGGTGATTGAGCTTGCAGGTGATTTCGGATGGCTGCGTAAAACTGATTCGGGAGCGCTTGTTAAAAGTTTGGAACGAATTGAGTTTGAAGAGAAATTGAGTAGATTAAATCTTACTCCGTCTTGGTTTGAAGAATAGAAGGTTACTTGAAAAAAATCAAAAAGATAATTATAGCTTCGATAAGCTCCAACGGCTTAATTGGCGCCGGCGGAAAAATGCCGTGGAATATTCCCGATGAACTTGCGCACTTTAAGGAAACAACGATCGGCTTTCCGGTAATTATGGGAAGGAAAACTTTTGATTCTCTTAAACGTCCATTAATTGAAAGATTAAACATTGTTCTTACAAGTAAAGCGCTAAAGGATTTCGATAATGTCCGTTTTGTGAATTCATTGGAGAAAGCATTAACAATTGCGGAAAATTCGGGAACAAAGGTTTACATTATAGGAGGCGGGAAAGTTTTTGAAAGCGCAATAAATATTGCCGATGAAACAATTTTATCTTTTGTACGCGGCAGCTTTTCGGGAGATACTTTTTTCCCGATGGATAAACTTGGTGATTTTTCGTTGGTGAAAGAAGAACCGAAAAAAGGTTTTACGGTAAAATATTTTAAGAAGAGTTAATGACAAAAATTAATAATAAAATAAATCTGCTTCCTTCGGAAGTTTACAATAAAATTGCAGCAGGTGAAGTTGTTCAGCGTCCCGAATCGGTGATAAAAGAACTGGTTGAAAACTCGATTGACGCGGGCGCGAAAAATATTACGGTAGTAGTTAAAGATGCCGGGAAAAAGTTGCTGAGCGTTGCCGACGACGGTGATGGAATGAGTGAAGAGGATTTGAAACTTTCGGTCGTGCGGCATGCAACAAGTAAAATAAAATCTGAATCCGATTTGGAACGAATAAGCTCTTTCGGTTTTAGGGGCGAAGCTCTTAGCTCAATTGCGGCAGTTAGCCGGCTGGAAATAAAAACTCGTACAGGGAATGAAGATGTAGGGACAAAACTTTTTTTTACGAGTGAAACGGAGTTTGAAACGGAAAAGATTGCCGCGGCAAAGGGAACAACCGTTACAGTGAAAAACCTTTTTTACAATGTTCCGGCGCGAAAGAATTTCCTTAAAACCAATATTACGGAACTTAAACGAATAGGGAATACGGTTAAGTATTTTGCTTTGGCGTATCCCGAAATTACCTTTAAGTATTTTGTCGATGACAAGTTAAATATGAATTTCCCCGCCTCT
>CAYLYR010000255.1:0-2712 GCA_964387835.1 uncultured Melioribacter sp. | reverse complement strand
TCGTCGCTTTCACAGAACCGCTAAACACAACAAGGCAAGTCCTTATTCAACGCCGTCCTATCGGCTGGCAAAAAATGACTTTAGACCAAATAAAGCGAAATCTAATCTCTTCTCCCATCGACTTAATCGGGAAGGAAATTTGGGTGGCAAGCGGCTCGGCATACATTGCAAGATTAAAACATCTCTCGGAGGAAATCGGGGGAGAAATATTTATTAAAATAGCGCCCCCGGAACTTACTACGGAAGATTTAATTAAACAAGTTTCGGACGGAACGATTGATTACACAGTTGCCGATGAGAATATTGCCCAATTAAATCAAGCCTATTACAGAAACATAGATTTTTCCGTTCCCCTTTCTCTTCCGCAGCAAATTGCTTGGGCGGTAAGAAAAACTTCCGTTGCACTTCTCCGCGATCTTAATAATTGGCTTTCTCGAGAAAAGAGAAAAATCGAATATTATGTAATTTACGACAGATATTATAAAAACCGTCTTGCTTTTCGCCGCCGTTTGAACAGCGATTTTTTCTCTCACACCGGCGGGAAAATTTCCAAGTACGATGACTTAATAAAAAAATACGCTAAAGAATTAGGCTGGGATTGGCGAATTCTTGCCGCGCTGATTTACAGAGAATCACAGTTCAACCCGAAAGCAAAATCATGGGCAGGCGCGCGCGGACTAATGCAGCTTATGCCTGTAGTTGCAAAAAAATACGGCGTAAAAAACATTAATGATCCGGTGCAGAACTTAAAAGCGGGAATGAAATACTTGAAATGGCTCGACAAATATTGGGCAAAATATATTAAAGATAAAAACGAACGGATAAAGTTTGTTCTTGCTTCCTACAATATCGGATACGGACATATCCAAGACGCACGACGATTAGCGGAAAAATATGGCGCTGATCCCAACAAATGGGAAGATAATGTTGAAGTCTTTTTATTGAAAAAATCCAATCCTAAGTTTTACAATGATAAAACCGTTCGTAACGGGTTTGCTTCGGGAAAAGAAACCGTGAACTATGTTCAGGATATTTTGAACTTCTATCAAACATACAAGAAATTCATTTCGTAAAGATAAAATCAAAAAAAACTAATTCTTGATTCCCTCTTTCCAACGGCGAGATCCATTAAGCCCTACTAATAAAAGTTCAATCTTTTTAAAATATAAAAAGCGGCTGAAATAAAGTTCAACCGCTTTCCTATAAATAATACGCTTGAAAAAATTAAGCTTTCGGTCCAATCATATTTTCAGGGCGAACAGCTTTATCAAATTCTTCTTCGGTTAATAATCCCAAAGCAACCGCCGCTTCTTTTAATGTAGTATTGTCAGCATGCGCTTTCTTGGCAATCTTTGCCGCGTTATCGTAACCGAGCACAGGGTTAAGAGCCGTAACGAGCATTAAAGAGTTGTGAAGGAAGTAATCTATTTTCTCTTTATTCGGAGTAATTCCTACAACCGCATTTCTACTAAAGCTCTCGGAAGCATCGGCAAGCAGCTTAATTGACTGGAGTAAATTAAAAATCATTACAGGTTTAAAAACATTGAGTTCAAAGTTACCGCTGGCTCCGGCAAAGTTGATTGCAGCATCATTTCCCATAACTTGAACACAAACCATCGTCATCGCTTCGGATTGAGTCGGGTTTACTTTACCGGGCATAATCGAACTACCGGGTTCATTTGCGGGAAGAGAGATTTCTCCGATTCCGCAGCGAGGACCGGAAGCCAGCCATCTGACGTCGTTAGCTATTTTCATTAATGATGCGGCTAAGGTTTTCATAACTCCGCTTGCTTCAACAACGGCATCGTGTGCCGCAAGAGCTTCAAATTTATTAGGAGCGGTTTCAAATTCAAGTCCGGTAATTTCCGAAATTTTCTTTGCAGATAGTACGGCAAAATCGGGGTGCGTATTCAATCCGGTTCCAACAGCCGTTCCGCCGAGCGCCAATTGTCTTAAACGAGGTAAAACGCCGTTAATTCTATCCAAACCGTTTGTAAGCTGTTGAACATAACCGGAAAATTCCTGCCCGAGAGTAAGCGGAACTGCATCCATCAAGTGAGTTCTTCCGATTTTAACAATATCCTTAAACTCTTCCGATTTTGCGGCAAGCGCATCACGAAGCTCTGTTATCGCGGGAATTAATCTATGAGTAATTTGTTCAACTGCGGAGATGTGCATTGCAGTCGGGAAAGTATCGTTTGACGATTGCGCTTTGTTCACGTCATCGTTCGGGTGAATAGGTTTTTTGCTTCCCATTTCACCGCCGGCAATTTCAATTGCGCGGTTTGAAATTACTTCGTTGGTGTTCATATTTGTTTGTGTGCCGCTTCCGGTCTGCCAAACAACAAGAGGAAAATGCTCGTCTAATTTACCTTCAATCACTTCATCTGCGGCTTGTTTAATCAGCTCGGCTTTCTCTTTCGGTAATGTTCCCAGTTCTTCGTTAGCCATTGCAGCAGCTTTTTTCAGAATACCGAGTGCGCGTATTAATTCGCGGGGCATTCTTTCTCCGCCGATTTTGAAATTCATTAGGGATCTTGCGGTTTGCGCTCCATAATACTTGTCTGAGGGAACTTTAACTTCTCCCATTGTGTCACGTTCGATTCTATATTCCATTTTTTACCTCACTTATAATTTTAAATAGGTTACGAAAAATTATGACTAATTTGTCTTAATTTCAATTGTGATTCGATTTATAAAGTAAAATAATTC
>CAYLYR010000254.1:0-2795 GCA_964387835.1 uncultured Melioribacter sp. | reverse complement strand
AACATATAAGAAACTTGGCGGTACTATTCTTTACATTTTTGTTTGTTGCAAATTCTTTGAATGCGCAGTTGTTCGGAGGGAAAAAAGATTTGGTAAAGCTCACTACTTACCAATCTTTTGATAAAATACAAAAAGGGGGAGAATTTAAAGTTGCCGTAAAATTAAACATTGAAGAAAAATGGCATATAAATTCAAATAAACCTAATGAAGATTATCTTATCAAATCGGAGATAAATTTCCCCGGAAAAACTCCTTTTAAGATTGAAACGATTAAATATCCCGAAGCCAAAAATGTAACTTTCAGCTTTTCGGATAAACCTGTTTCCGTTTATGAAGGAGAAGAATTTTTGGGGCTGATAATTAAAGCTCCGAAAGATATAAAACTCGGAAAATATGAGATTCCGTTCGAGTTTACATATCAAGCTTGCAACAATGCAAGTTGTATGTCGCCCGTAACGCTTAAAGACACAATTAAAATTGAAGTAGTCGATAACCAAACCGCTATCGCCGAAAAGAATACGGGAATCTTTTCAAAAATGAATTTAAGCTACACGGCGCTTAAAAATGCAGACCAAGCGGAAGAAAGCACGCTTTCCAAAACTTTGGAATCGAGCGGTTTGCTCATAAGTTTGGTAATAATCTTTTTCGGCGGTTTGGCGCTTAACTTAACGCCTTGTGTTTATCCTCTTATTCCGATTACAATCGGTTATTTCGGCAGTCAATCGGAAGGAAACACAAAAAGGCTGGCGGTACTCGGTATTCTTTTCGTACTCGGGATGGCGCTTACTTACTCGGTTGTCGGCGTTATCACTGCAATGAGCGGAGCGGTGTTCGGCACGCTTATGCAGAATCCGATTGTTATTGCAATAATTGCGCTTGTATTGGTCGGATTGGCGTTAAGCATGTTTGACGTTTATGAGTTTAAACTCCCCGACTCCTGGGTGATGAAAGCCGGAGGTGCAAAGGCGGGATATTTCGGCGCTTTCATGATGGGACTTACAATGGGCGTTGTTGCCGCTCCCTGCATCGGACCGTTTGTGCTCGGACTGGTAACTTATGTTGCGGCAAAGGGAGATGTGCTTTACGGCTTCTTAATGTTTTTTGTAATGGCGCTCGGTTTGGGAACTCCATATTTAATCCTTGCGATATTTTCCGGTAAAATCAAAAACTTACCTCGTGCGGGAATGTGGATGAAAGGGGTGGAGAGGATTTTCGGATTTATTTTAATCGGAATGGCTTTCTATTTTTTACTTCCTCTTCTTCCAAAGAGTTTCAGCGGATATGTACTTCCCGTTTACGCAATTTTGATTTCGCTCTATCTTATTTTTATCGATAAACTTGCAAACGAAGTTAAAGGCTACAAAGCATTTAAGATTATCTTCTCATTGTTGATACTCGGACTTTCGATTTGGGCGTTGATTCCGACAAAGGAGTTAAAACCCGATTGGCACAAGTACTCGGATAAAGCTTTTCAAACGGCAATCGAGAATCATCAAAAAATTGTTATCGATTTTTATGCGGACTGGTGCATTCCATGTAAAGAACTTGACGGAATTACTTTTTCGAATCCTAAAGTTGTAGATAAGATGAAGGAATTTACTCCGCTCAAAGTAGATATGACAAAATCTCTATCCGATGAAACGGAAGCCGTACGAGAAAAATTTAAGATTGTGGGAATGCCTACGATAATTTTTTATGATTCCAACGGGAAAGAAGTCAAAAGAGTTTCAGGATTCGTAAAACCTGAAGAATTCTTGAAATTATTGAATAAAATAGAGTAATTATTTGATAGATAAGTTTATCTTATTTATTTTTGAGAATTCATTTTAAATAATTAATGTAAAATTAACTGAAGAGATATTCAAAATGTCTGAAGAAGTCCACGAAAAGAAAGTCGAGAGTCTAAGCGATGTTACGGTAATGTTCGCCGGAGACTCTGGCGACGGTATGCAGTTGACCGGTAGTCAGTTTAGTTCGACAACTGCTTTGGTCGGAAACGACCTGAACACATTCCCCGATTATCCTGCAGAAATTCGTGCCCCCGCCGGTACCATTTACGGTGTGAGCGGATTCCAACTTCATTTTAGTTCGAAAGATATTCATACGCCGGGCGATTCTCCCGATGTACTTGTAGCAATGAATCCTGCCGCATTGAAGAAAAACCTTCCGAATTTGAAAAAGCATGCAATGATTATTGTTAACGTTGATGCATTTACACCCAAAGGATTAAAACTTGCAAAATATGAATCAAATCCGTTAGAGGATGGTTCTCTCGAAGGTTTTGAAGTCTTTCCCGTTCACATTACCAAAATGACGGAAAGCGCACTCAAGGATACAGGACTTAGCCCTAAAGACATTGTAAGAAGTAAAAACTTTTTTGCCTTAGGATTGATGTACTGGTTGTTTAACCGTCCTTTGGAGCCAACAATGGATTGGTTGAAACAAAAATTTGCAAAACATCCCGAATTAATTGACGCTAATATTAAGGCTTTGAAAGCAGGTTATTATTTTGGAGATACCGCTGAATTTTTTACAACTCGTTATAAAATCAGTCCTGCAAAATTAGTACCCGGAAGATACAGAAGCATTTCCGGTAATGAAGCCACGGCAATGGGTTTTGTCGCCGCTTCCCAATTAAGCGGGCTGCAGCTTTATCTCGGTTCTTATCCTATTACTCCGGCATCCGAGATTCTGCAATATTTGAGTAAGTACAGAAATTTCGGCGTTTTAACTTTCCAAGCTGAAGATGAGATAGCAGGCGTTGTTTCCACAATCGGTGCATCATTTGCCGGAAA
>CAYLYR010000253.1:0-2852 GCA_964387835.1 uncultured Melioribacter sp. | reverse complement strand
ATAGAGAAATAATACAAGCTCCGTAGGAGCGGCATATATCCGGCGCTAAAAGATAAAAAAAATTTGCTCTCAAATTGTTTCACGTTCCTTTGCCGTCGAGTACCATTCCTCGACGGAATAACAATACTTATCACAAAGAAGAGACATTTGACTAAATACTACTTTGCCTCAAGGTGGGACCTTGACGCCCGAGAAAATTAAAACTTCCTTTGTCTAAAGCCGTAAATTTACGAATAGTTTCTATCGGTTCAATTCATTTTATTACTTACGGCGCTCGCTAAAAATCCTTCTTCTTAAAAAGCAGCAATCCGAAATAGAGATAAACCGACATCTGCACTAAGCTGACTCCAATCGGGAGCAACGATTCAATCGGCTGCCCGAGCGCAATTTTTGCCGTGATTTCAGCGAGGTTGGAGGATTGCGGAATAATGTAGTAGAGACCGGTTATCAAATATCTCCACAAAGCGCCGTCTAAAAAAATGAATATTGTCTCCTTGCCGTTCAATATCGGGGAGAGAGCAATAAAGATTAAATATGCTGTCATCATTGCCGCAACGGAGTTCCTCCATTTGATTCCCATTAACATAATCAATGAATAGAAAACCATAAACGCCAATGTTATCAGCGGAATAATGAGAAGAAAGTTCAAATTCCAATCGTTGAGATAATATCCGACAATCAGCCAAGTGGAAATTATCAAAAAAGTTATATTTAAGAATATTACAAAAACGCCTCCGAGAAACTCACCGAGCAGCAGCTCCGAACGCTTAACGGGACGCGACAGAAAAAACTCAATAGTTCCCTTCTCCAATAACGACGGTATTAATCCCGAGACTGCAAAGATTGAAATAAAAAGTCCGCCGCCGAACAAAGGCATTGTTACGGCTGTTTTAAAAAATAACGCGGCGAGTGAAAACGCATCCTTTATCTCGGCATGGCGAGTTTTGAATTTTATAACCGGAGCAATATCCTTAACGTTAAATGTGTTAAAAACAATTAACAGTATCCCGATTACAAAAAGCGAGATTCCGAAGAAAAACCAAATTATCTTTTTGGATGATAATTCCTTGACCGCATATTTGGAAATCAGAAATATGTTATTCATCGCTTCCCTCCTTATCGTCAATCGTTTCAATAAAAAATTCCTCAAGCGAAACTTTATTCTCTCCGCTTCCTTTCACAATAATACCATTGCTCCTCAGAATGTCAATCAGCTTATTCAAAGTTTCGTAATTACCATTCTTTAATGTTATTTTATTCTCTTCGATTTTCATATCAAACTCGTTCAGTTGCGGAATTGAATAAAGAAGATTATCTTCATCCTCGATAATGACGTAGAACGAATTTTCTTCCCTTAACAAATCGGAGACTGTCCCGACCTTAACTAATCTTCCTCTATTCATAATAGCGACTCTATCACAAATCATCTCGACTTCGGAAAGCAAATGACTATTAATAAAAATTGTTTTTCCCTCCTTTTTTAATTCTGAAATGAAATCACGAATAGCCTTGCGTCCGATTGGGTCAACGCCGTCGGTAGGTTCATCAAGAAAAATAACTTTCGGATTGTGAAGCACAGCCTGAATTAATCCGAGTCGCTGCATCATCCCTTTCGAGTATGTTTTAATTTTCCTTCCTGCCGCCGCTTCGAGTTGAAACTTCTTTAAATAGAATTTTATTTTCTCTTCCAGTTCAACGGGAGCCAATCCGGAAAGTCCTCCGAGAAGCCTTAGCGCCTCAATCCCCTTCATAAATTGAGGGAATCTGTGATTTTCGGGTAAGTACCCGATTTCCGAATGGACGGCAACATCATTTACCGATTTACCGAGTATTTGCATCTTACCGTCGTTGACGGAGATCATCCCCAGCAAAGCTTTTACAAGTGTGGTTTTTCCCGCTCCGTTGGGACCTAACAATCCGAAAACCGTTCCTTCCTCCACCGAAAGAGAAAAGTCGGTTAAAGCCTGCACGGGATGTTTACTCTTTGCGGAATATAACTTCGAGACATTTTCTACTTCGATAATCTGTAACATAAGTAATCCTAAATTTTTAATAATTGACGCAGAAAGAGAAAATTAGTTCGGTAAACTTTCCCCCGCGGAATATTCAGACTTTTAAAATTTTAACAAAAAATATGGAGCTAAGCGCAATTAAACTTACAATCGGGAAAATAATCACGAAGCCGAGCGTATTAAGCAGCAAGCCGGAAACCAAAGGAAAAATTGAAATCGTTAAACTTAATGCGCCGTAAACACCGCTGTATAAAGCTCTGTTTGTTTCATCTGTTATTTCATATAAAATTCCCTCGAACGAAATCTTTTGAGCGCTGATTGAAATACCGACAAAGAAAAACAAAACTGAAAATTCGGTTATCGAATAATTATGCGCCGCTATTAAAAAGAGAATCGGGAGCAAAACCTGAAATCCGATAAATACCGCAATTACCCCTCTGTAACCTTTTTTGTGCACAAATTTCGACCAAAAAATATTTGATAGAATCATTCCGATAATCTGTATCAGAAGTAAATTCCCTATTTGACCGGCGCTAATTGAAAAACTTTCCTTTCCCAATCCGATGTAGAAAGGAATTATTGTTAATGAAAATCCGGTGAGATTAACAACGTAAATGAAATATCTGAATTTCTTATCTACTCTTAAAATTTCAGGAATTGATTTTAGGATTTTAATAGTTGAGTTTTGCTTGTGTTTAAGTTCGGAAGGTTTTTCCTTTATGACCATAAATCCCCAAGAAGCTACAAACAAAAGCCCCGCGGCAATTGCAAACATGATTTGATAGTTGCTCGGATAATCGAACGCACGTAAAACATGCCTTGCCGCAAGCGCGGAAAGCA
>CAYLYR010000252.1:0-2858 GCA_964387835.1 uncultured Melioribacter sp. | reverse complement strand
CAACAAATGGAAAACCCACCGACTCAAAAATTTCTTTTTCAGAATTTACATTTCCGCTTACATCCTTAAACTTTTCAACAAAATACTCACTTCCGGTAAGTTGGAAGTCCGTAAAGACGAATACTTTTTCTTCTGTAACAACATGGATGAAAATTTTTTTCTCGTTTGATGTTTCAATTTTCAAAATAGTTTTTTCGTTACTCTCAACAACCGTAAAAACAAATCGCTCCTTTAATTCCGATAGAAAATTTTTTACTGAATCGTGATTCACTAATACAAGTAAATCAATCCGAGAGATAATTTCCAGCATTCTTCTCAGCTCGCCCGAAGATTTTGCTCTCAAAACCCCATCAATAATATTAATTTCACTAAGCAATTCCGAAGCAATTTCAAAAGCCTCATCTAAGAGCAATAAATGTTTGGTTGTATGAATTCTATCTATTTCCGATTTAATTTTATCAATACTTTTTGCTCCGAAACCTTTAAGAGTTCCCAATTCACCGGTTTCAATAACTTTCCCCAAATCCTCTAAAGTTGCGACATGCAATTCCTTGTGAAGCAAAATTATTTTCTTAATTCCCAGTCCTCTGATTTTCAGCAAATCCTCTATTCCGTCAGGGGCTTTTGCTCGCAAGGATTTCAGCTCGGAAGAACTGCCGTTTTCAAAAACCTCCTTGATAGTTGCAAAAATTCCTTTACCGATTCCCTTTACATTCAACAGTTCTCCCGATTCAATCAAATCTTCAAGATCTCCTTTTAAGTATCGCAGTGCATTAACCGCATTTCTGTATGCACGAACTTTAAATTGATTTTCTCCGGTAAATTCGGAAAGAGCGGCTATTTCTTCAAGAATTTCGAGTAGTTCTTTTTTGGTTACATTTAATTTCATAATGCTATCCTTAAAATAATTATCGGTAAAATGCTTCCGAGAGCAGCTCCCCAAAATACTTGCGCCGGCGTGTGAACACGAAGTGTTAATCTTGCCCAAAATATTAAGAAGAGAAATAATCCATACAGAAGATAAAAATCATTCCCGAGAAAAATTAAAACGCCGAAGGGAATTCCCGCTCCCATTGCATGCGCACTTATTTTCCAATATTTATTTATCAAAGTAATAAGTATTGATGTTGCAAAATAAACAGACCACAAAACGACGAAAAGAATTTCAGTTCCTGCGAGATAAAAAATAACGGCTGCAGTAAGACAAAAAAATGCTCCGATAAGGTAAGGGAGCGTCCTCTCTTCTTTTATCGTTGCATCATCATTAATTATTTTTTTCTTTTTTCTGAGAAAAACAAATACAATAATAGGAAGAAGCACTCCAAAGATAAATGATATGCCGAGTACGAACAGAGGGGAATCGCTTCGCCCCGAGAGAATAATGAATAAAAGAAAATTCATAAAGGGAGGCGCCAATATGTATGAGAAATATTCTGCCGGTTTTTTATTCAATCTACCTCCCTACTTCCAATATTAGTCGCGGGGATGTTGTGTTACCCAATCCCTAATATAATCAACCGTTTCGTCTGTCGGTGTTCCGGGGGTAAATAATTTACCGACTCCCATTTCATTTAACTTTTGAATATCTTCATCGGGAATTATACCGCCGCCGAATAACAAAACATCATCAATTTCCCTTTCCTTCATTAAACGGAGTACTTCAGGGAAAATTGTCATGTGCGCACCGGAAAGAATGCTTATCCCGATCGCGTCCACATCTTCCTGTACTGCGGCTTCAACAATTGTGGCAGGGGTTTGTCTTAATCCGGTATAAATAACTTCCATTCCGGCGTCTCGCAATGCCGAGGCTATAACTTTAGCGCCTCTGTCATGTCCGTCCAAACCTGCCTTTGCAACTAAAACCCTAATTTTCTTGCTCATCTTTCACCATGATTGTTTACAAAAAAAATGAAACTGAATTCAAAAATACAAAACAAAATTTATTTCTTCTCTGAGATTTTTTTATAAAACATTCTCGCTTTCTTCAGGTCCTCGGGAGTATCGATTGAGAAACTTTCAAACTCGGTTTCAACAACTTTAATCTTTACTCCGTTTTCAATTAAACGAAGCTGCTCTAATTTCTCAATTTTCTCCAAATCGGTTTGTTCCCACGAAGTAAATTTCAGTAAAGTTTTTCTCTTATATACATACAGACCAATGTGTTTGTAAAAGTCTGTTGAATGAAACATATCCATAGTTGAATTGGCATCGCGCACAAAAGGAATTATCGCCCTTGAAAAATAGAGAGCATAATTATTGTAATCAAAAACCACTTTTGGGATTGAAGGACTTTTAAGTTCCTTAATATCGGTAATCTTTTTTACCAGAGTAGAAACTTTTACCGATTTATCAAAAAGAAACGGTTCAATCGCTTCATCTATCATTCTTCCTTTAATAAAAGGCTCATCCCCCTGAATATTAACGATAATATCGGCATCGGGAATTTTACGGGCAACAAAAGCAATACGGTCGGAACCGCTCTCAAAATTGGAGTCGGTTAGAACCGCATTCCCGCCGAATGAAGAGACAATATCGTAAACTTTTTCATCATCAACGGCAATGTAAATATCATTGATTAATTTCGATTTTTTCGCTTGCTCCCAAGTATGTCTAATCATCGGTTTCCCGCCGATGTCCGCCAATGGTTTCCCTACTAATCTTGTAGATGCAAAACGCGCCGGAATTATTCCTACAATTTTCATTTAATTCGTAACTACTACTGTAATTGTTTTAGTCAAATTGTTTTTTGTGTCCTCAACTTTTACCGTTGCCGCGCCGAGTGAGTTTCCTCCTTCAACAACAACGCTACTTTGTGCATCATCGTTTGGATTTATTGCAATCAAACTACCTCCCGAAGT
>CAYLYR010000251.1:2040-2964 GCA_964387835.1 uncultured Melioribacter sp. | reverse complement strand
GTTGTGAATTTCAATTGCGTTTTTAACGTCGCCTTTATACTTAATTAAATAAAGTATAGGAGCGAATGTTTCTTCCTGAACTATGTCATAATGATTTTCCGCTTCGCATAATGCGGGACGTACATAGCAGCCCGATTCGTAACCTTCGCCTTCAAGAACTTCTCCGCCGAAAAGAACTTTTCCGCCTTCTTTTTCAAGGCGTTTCAGCGCGTCTTTAAATAATGCGACTGCGGCTTTATCGGTCAACGGACCGACATGATTATTTTCATCAAGCGGATTTCCGATTTTCAATTTCGAGTACGCATCGACGAGTGAATTTTTTACCTTGTCGTAAATATCTTCGTGAACTATTAATCTTCTTGTTGTTGTGCAGCGCTGACCGGCAGTTCCGACCGCACCGAAAACAATTGCGGGAATCGCCATTTTCAAATCTGATTCGGGAGTCATAATAATAGCATTGTTTCCGCCGAGTTCAAGAATCGTTTTGCCGAAACGTTTAGCAACGGTCTGAGCGGCGTGACGTCCGATGTCAATCGAGCCGGTAATCGAAACCAAAGGAATTCTTTCGTCGTTAAGAAGTTTTTCACCAACAGACGAACCTTTACCCACAACAAGGGAGAACAAACCTTCGGGCAAATTATTTTCCTTAATTACATTAGCAATAATTTTCTGTACTGCAATTGCCGAAAGCGGAACTTTTGAAGAAGGCTTCCATAAATTGGCATCTCCGGCAACCGTTGCCAGCATTGCATTCCACGCCCAAACTGCTACCGGGAAATTAAACGCCGTGATAATTCCCACAATTCCGAGCGGATGATACTGGTCGTACATTCTGTGCTGAGGTCTTTCGGACTGCATTGTAAAACCGTAAAGCTGGCGCGACTGTCCGACGGCAAAATCGCAAATATCAATCATCTCCTGAAC
>CAYLYR010000251.1:0-2030 GCA_964387835.1 uncultured Melioribacter sp. | reverse complement strand
CATTTCGTATGAAACAAGCGAACCGAGAGGCTCTTTGTATTTACGCAATTCCAAACCTATCTGCCGAACAATTTCCCCTCTTTTCGGAGCCGGGACAGTTCTCCAATATTTGAAAGCTTCCTGAGATTTTTCAACTATTTTGTCGTAATCATCTTTTGAAGCCAAGTAAACACTTGCGATAAACTTTCCGTCAACGGGAGAGTAAATATTAAGTTCGCCCGCATCGGTTGTAGTAACCCAATCAAGACCTGTGGAAGAACCGAAATTCTTCTCTTCGATTCCCAATTCTTTTAAGAAATCCATTTTCTCTTTTCCTTATTTTTTGATACAATTAATTTTCGTTATGATAACCGGATAACATTCCGGACATTTTAATAAATCAGTTTTTTACTAAAAAATCTTTTAAGTATTGATAATTCGGAGTTAATTCACCTTTGTAAACAACAACCGCATGTTTAATTTCCGGCGGAAGATTTATTTCCTCGAAACTCTTTTCGTAATCAGCGTTAACTATGCCCGGCACAAAAGGTTCAAGCGCATCTCCGAAAGCAATTGAGCTGTCTTTGGGAAGCTCTGTCGGCAGATTATCAACAGCAAGATTAACAACGCCTTCCCCTTCGTAACCATCGGTAAACGAATCGTTTTTCGGATTATAAACATATCCGGGAACATCCGGTTCCGTTGCTTTATAAGTAATTTCAACTCCGCCGTTAATATCGCAGCTAATATCCTGAATTAACTGTAGTCTCATTTTTTCAAAATTCTCTTTCAGAAATTTTTTAGTTACAACACGCGGATATTTTTCATCCCAATAAACCGCATTTACCAAAACGGAAAGATTAATTAAATAGTCTTCAA
The DNA here is from genome assembly GCA_964387835.1 of uncultured Melioribacter sp. GTDB lineage: Bacteria > Bacteroidota > Ignavibacteria > Ignavibacteriales > Melioribacteraceae > WGAL01. Next base: position 1,172 of record CAYLYR010000251.1, on the reverse strand, counting down.
AAATCGGATAATATTTTTCCGGACGCTTATAATAATCAAGCAGCTCAAACGGCTGTGATTTATCTTTCGGCTGAACCATATTTTCTTCTTTGAAAACTACCTTAAATATGCCTTTCCTTTTTTCATCTACAACCTGTTGAATCTCATCAGGCTCTATTTCTTTGATTGGGAGAATGTCTAAAATTTCTTGAGCGCCCTTCGACACATTCCCATATCCTGTAAATCCGAAAATATAAGGGGCAAATTCATCAGGCAAATCGGCGGATTGCAATTCATCTGCAAGTTTACGCACATCCTCCTTCGCATGATTAACATCGCCGTAAAAATATGAAGGCTTTACGTGTAGAAAAGGAGTTTCGTAACCAAGATGTTTCAGGCGTTCACCATAAATATGAAGAGCGTCAATCATTCCCGCAAGACCTGCAAAACGCCCGAAAAAGACCAATCTCCTTCCCTTCTCATCCTTTATCTCTTCATAATCAATTAATGTACATTTCAAATCAATCAGCTTCTGCAAGAGAGGCATGTTGTAAGATTGTCCTTTAATTGTATGTGAAAAAAACATGTACGTTTTATTTTCGGCAAGTAAATCGATTGGAATCTCTTTAACGGCAAATATAAAAGGAGCGCGGTTAATGTTCTCGTCAACTTCCGCTCCGGCTTGCTTAAACTCATCATCGGCAAAAGCTCTTCTTTCAAAAGGCTGAACAATAAAATTAATATTCTCTTTTTCTTTTAAGTCTTTAACGTGTTTCGGAGTAAGGGGAACTCTTCGTTCCCAAATATTCTTATCTTCTCTTCTTAATCCCACAAGTTTTTCCATACGTAACCTCATTTTTCAATAATAAATAAAATCAAGATTTATAATATAATTAGAGGGAATAGAATTCTCCAGAAATAATTGGGAATTGGCTCAATAATATTTTGAAGTGTAAAAAATTTAAATTCCAATTAGCGCTATCGTTCAGCAAAAGTTCTCACTGAGTCTGCGACGGTAAGCGTATAGTAATTCTGTCATTCCGAGGAACAGAACGACGAGGAATCTTTTAATTCATATCGTCATTGCGAGGAATCCGGCAACAGCCTTTAGATTACAGAAGTAAATAAATAGGATTAATAATAATAATAAACGGGGGGTCTGGGGGGTGTTGATAAACAGAAAAAATGTTGAT
>CAYLYR010000250.1:0-2977 GCA_964387835.1 uncultured Melioribacter sp. | reverse complement strand
GCCGCCTGCGAAGGAGCGCTTCTTGTTGTTGACGCCGCGCAAGGCGTTGAAGCGCAAACTATCAGCAATTTATATCTTGCCATTGACGCGGGTTTGGAAATCATTCCCGTTATCAATAAGATTGACTTGCCGAGCGCCGAGGTTGAGTCTGTGAAAAATCAAATTGTAGAGTTAATCGGCTGCGACGAGGATGAAATAATTCTTGCAAGCGCCAAAACAAGAGCCGGAATTGAAGATATTCTTGAAGCTGTTGTTAATCGCGTACCGGCTCCGAAAGGCGACCCGAATGCTCCGCTGCAGGCGTTGATTTTCGATTCCGTATTCGACGCATACCGCGGCGCAATTGCTTTTATCAGAGTAGTAAACGGAACGCTGAAAGCAAAGGAACAGATTAAGTTTTTTGTTCACGATAAAACATTCCTTGCCGAGGAAGTCGGAATTCTCGGGCTTGAAAGAATAAACACAGGCGAACTTCAAGCGGGAAACGTAGGATATTTAATTGCCGGCGTTAAAGATGTTCACGATACGAAAGTCGGGGACACGGTTACGCACGTTGTAAATCCGGCGTCCGAGCCGCTTCCCGGTTATCAGGAAATTAAGCCGATGGTTTATTCGGGGCTTTACCCGACCGATACCGAAGATTACGAAAGCTTGCGCGATGCGCTCGACAAGTTTCGCCTGAATGATTCCGCGCTGGTTTTTACTCCGGAAACTTCGGCGGCGTTAGGTTTCGGTTTCCGCTGCGGATTCCTCGGTATGCTGCACATGGAGATTGTGCAGGAGCGTTTGGAACGTGAGTACAACCAAAGCATTGTAACAACGCTTCCTAACGTAGAATATTACATTTACACTAAAAACGGAAAGAAGCTGGTTGTTGATAATCCCGCCGAGATGCCTCCGCTCGGAGATATTGAAAAAGTAGAGGAACCCTTTATAAGAGCGCAGATTATTACGCCGAGTGAATATGTCGGTAATTTGATGAAACTGGCAATGGATAAGCGGGGAGTTTACAAAAACACAACTTATCTGGATGAAACACGCGCCGACCTTCAGTATGAATTTCCGTTATCCGAAGTGATTTTTGATTTTTATGACAAGTTGAAATCGATTTCCCGCGGCTATGCTTCTTTGGATTATGAGTTTATCGGTTATCGGGAATCCGACTTGGTGAAACTTGATATTATGCTTAACGGCGAGCCTGTGGATTCCCTCTCGATTATTGTACATCGTGAAAAGGCTTATGAGTGGGGAAGAAAGGTTACATCGAAACTTAAGGAATTAATTCCCCGTCAGCTTTTTGAAATTGCCGTTCAAGCGTCAATCGGGAATAAAGTTATTGCGAGAACAAATATTAAAGCGTTAAGAAAAAACGTTTTGGCTAAATGTTACGGCGGAGATATTTCACGAAAACGAAAACTGCTCGAAAAACAGAAGGAAGGTAAAAAGCGCATGAAACAAGTGGGGAATATCGATATTCCGCAGGAAGCGTTTCTTGCCGTTCTTCAGGTAGATGAATAATTGAACTTTTTTGATTTTTTTAAGTCAGATGATGAAAACTAAGGAAGAAGATGGATTATAAAAAAATATTGATAGGAACAAAGAATTTACTGATTATCTTACTTGCGGCTTTTTTAATTAAAGCTTTTTTTATTGAAACATCGCGCGTTCCCACAGGCTCAATGGAAAAAACAATCCGTGTAGGAGATTTCCTTTTTGTCAACAAATTTATTTACGGTTCTTCTTCACCGAGAAATATTCCTTATACCGATATTAAACTTCCTTATTTTACTCTTCCTTCATTAAGAGAGCCTGAACATTACGATATTGTCGTTTTCGAATATCCGGGAGATAGAGACGCACTTTATTCCAAGACAATTATGAATTACGTAAAACGTCTTATCGGAATGCCGGGCGACACAATCAAAATCGTAAATCAAGTCGTTTACCTAAACGGAAAACAAGCATGGATTCCGCCGCACATTCAGTATCTTAAGCCTTATCCTATTCCCAAAGGCGTTGCAGCTCCTTACATTTTCCCTAAAAATTCCGGATGGAACGAGGATAATTACGGACCTCTTGTAATTCCCAAAAAAGGAGATGTAATTCATCTTACAAAAGATAACATCGAAACATATCGGACTTTAATCAACAGGGATTACGGCCGATACGTTGTAACCGTTGAAGGAGATAAAATATTTATCGACGGCAAACCGGCTAAGACTTACACCATCAAACAAAATTACTATTTCATGATGGGAGATAACCGCGACGACAGCGCCGACAGCCGTTTCTGGGGATTTGTTCCTCGTGAAAATATTGAAGGTGAAGCGTTTATGGTCTATTGGTCGTGGGACCCGAGCGTTCCTTTTACAAATCTTTTCAAGTTGCTTGGAACCGTGCGCTGGAATAGAATCGGGAAATTTATTCATTAAATTGTTCGGTTGCTGCAGAGAGTTAATTTTAATTATTACAACTTCGGAGGAGAAATATGTTTAATAAAACTTTAATGATTTTATTTACTTTTGCTTTATTTTTTAATTACGGATGTAAGAAAGAGGAAAGCAAAATAAACGGGAATGTGGAAACCATGAAAGCTAAAGTTGCGCAATTCAAACCTGTTCAAATCAAATATGATAACTCAATTCTCGATTCGGAACAAAAGATAGTTGTTGAAAAGCTCTATCAAGCATCAAAACTTATTGATAAAATATTCCTTCGTCAGGTTTATTCCCGAAATCCGGAGATTCAAAAAACGCTTGCTTCACGAAAAGATGAACTCGGTAAATTAACCTACGAATATTTTAATATCATGTTCGGACCTTTCGACAGATTGGACGGCGATAAACCCTTTTACGGAGAGGAGAAAAAACCTCTCGGCGCAAATTTTTATCCCGAAGACATTACAAAAAAAGAGTTTGTGGAATGGATAAGCAAGCATCCGTTTGATGAGGAGAACTTCACATCGGAGGTTACCGTA
>CAYLYR010000249.1:0-2983 GCA_964387835.1 uncultured Melioribacter sp. | reverse complement strand
GCGCTTTTCGATTTTCTCACAACAACTACCGGACTTTATTCCCGCGCTATTCTCGGCGCTAACGTTAACGCCGTAATTTCTTATCCGCTTCTTGCCGAAAAAGTTTTGCCTTCCGGTTTGAAAGGCTTCTTCTTCGCAGCTCTTTTTGCCACGATTCTTTCAACACTTAACAGCATGACTTTCCTCGGCGCTGCAACTTATTCGCGAGATTTTATTTACAGATTGTCTAAGAAAAAATCCGCCGTAAATATTGAGTTCCAAACCCGCATTGGAATTCTTATTACCGGAGTAATCGGTTTTGCGGTTGCGGCTTTTTTCCGGTCGGTTGTCGAAATTTGGTACACTGTCGGATCGGTTTTAATTCCGGGAATGATTTTAGTCGTTGCCGGTGCTTATTACAAAAAATTAAGAATTTCGGCAAGAGGCGCATTTTATGAAATGGTTGTCGGTATTGCGGGAAGCGCGCTTTGGCTGATTCTTCGAAATATTTTTCCGAAACTGTTTTTGTTCGGTCTAATCGAGCCTATGCTTATCGGATTGTTTTTTGCGTCCGTAGTGCATTTTTTCGGATTAAAAAAGAGGTCTGTAAAATCAATCGAATAAATTTTTGTACTAAGATTCTGCATCTAAAATTTCGATTCCTAAAAATTATTTTGAATTATTAGCGGAAATGGTTTTCTTTCGCAACTCTATTTTTTTATTTGAGGATATTATGAAAAACGAACAGATTATTGCCAAAGAGCTTAACATAAACGTTGAACAAGTCAAAGCCGTACTTTCTCTTTTTGCGGATGATGCGACAATTCCCTTTATCGCTCGTTATCGCAAGGAAAGAACGGGAGGATTGGACGAGGAAGTTCTAAGGGAGATTGAGCGGAAGCATGAATATTTAACTCTTCTGAATTCACGTAAGGAAACGGTATTAAAAAGTATTGAAGAGCAGGGAAAGCTTACGGATGAATTGGCGGCTGAAATAAATGCCGCGGATAAACTTCAAACCGTTGAAGATTTGTATTTGCCTTTTAAACCGAAAAGGCGCACGAGAGGAACAATTGCAAGGGAAAAGGGACTTGAGCCGCTTGCCGAATTTATTCTTACGGAAACAAGTTTCGCGGGGGATTTTACTCGAGTTGCGGAAGAATATATTAATCCGGAAAAGGGAGTGGAAACTTCGGATGATGCAATAGCCGGAGCGCTTGATATTATTGCCGAAAAGGTAAGCGAGACCGCTAAAGTACGTGAAAATGTTAGGCGTTATTTATCTGAAAAAGCTCTGTTTTGTTCGATTAAAAATGAAAAACCTCCTGTGGAAACGGAGAAGAAAAAGGATGTTTACGAGGTTTATCACGATTTTAAAATTCAATTCTCAAAAACAAAGCCGCACCAAATTCTTGCGATAAATAGAGGGGAAAAGGAAGGATTCTTAAAAGTTAATTTTGATTATGATAAGGAAGATATTCTAAAAAAGATTTATAAAACTTTTCAGGGGAAAAAGTTTACGGTTTTTGAAGAGCACATCGGGAGCGCGGTTAAAGATTCGTTCGGAAGGCTGATTTATCCTTCGATTGAAAGGGAGCTTAGGAATGAATTGACGGAAAAAGCGGAGCTGCACGCGATAGAAGTTTTTGCGTCCAACTTGCGCCAGCTTCTTCTGCAGCCGCCTATTACGGGCAAAATAATTATGGGAATAGACCCCGGTTTTGTTTCCGGTTCAAAGATTGCGGTAATCGATAAAACCGGAAAATACTTGGACGGCGCTACTATTTATCCTCATCCTCCGCAGAAAAAGATGTACGAAGCTAAAGAAAAAATCAGAGCGTTTGTCAAAAAGTACGATGTCGATATTATCGCAATCGGGAACGGAACGGCAAGTCGCGAGACCGAAACAATGATTGCCGATTTGATTAAGACGCTTGAGAAAAAGGTTAGCTATTTAATCGTCAGTGAAGCCGGCGCGTCGGTCTATTCCGCTTCTCCCCTTGCCAAGGAAGAGTTTCCCGATTTGGAAGCAAGCATGAGAGGGAATATCTCGATAGCGCGCCGTGTGCTTGACCCACTTTCCGAGCTTGTTAAAATTGAGCCGAAGGCAATCGGAGTCGGAATGTATCAGCATGACGTTAACCGGAAACTACTATCGAAAAAGTTAGATGATGTTGTGGTAAGTTGTGTTAATTATGTCGGAGTAGATTTAAATACGGCTTCGGTTTCGCTTCTGAGTTATGTGTCGGGACTAAGCAAACCGTTGGCAAAAAGAATTGTCAAATACAGAGAAGAAAAGGGATTTTTCAAAAGCAGGGAAGAGCTGAAGAAAGTACGGGGCTTAGGTGAAAAAGTTTTTGAACAAGCCGCCGGTTTTCTGAAAGTTCGTGAAAGTAAAAATCCTCTTGATAATACTTTTATTCATCCCGAATCGTACGAAGCTGCCGAAAAGCTGCTTGAAACTGCCGGCGTTAATACCGATGAAATTTCGGAAAAGGGAAATTTAGTTGAGCTTTTTGTTAAACAAAAGGGAATTAGGAAAGTCTCCGAATTTCTCGGCATGGGTGAGATGACTCTTTCCGACATTATTGAAAATCTTAAAAAACCGGGGCGCGACCCGCGTGAGGATGTCCCGAAGCCGATTTTACGGGATGATATTCTAAAGCTCGAAGATTTAAGTGAAGGAATGAAACTGAAAGGAACGGTACGGAACATTGTCGATTTCGGGGCGTTTGTTGACATCGGATTGAAAAACGATGCTCTTCTTCATATTTCCGAAATATCAAATAAATTTATTAATTCGCCTCTCGATGTTCTCTCCGTAGGAGATTTGATTGAAGTTACGGTTAAGTCAATTGATTACGGCAAAGGAAGAATCGGATTGACTTTGTTGGCTTAAGCGGGAAATCTCTGCGGGCGGGTCGCAGAGCACGGTGGGGGGCGGTAATCCTGTCATTCCGAGAAGCGGAGCGACGAGGAATCTTTTAATTCATATCGTCATTGC
>CAYLYR010000248.1:0-3037 GCA_964387835.1 uncultured Melioribacter sp. | reverse complement strand
GGTTGGAATCGGAAGATTGGAAAGATTTGTAGCCGATTGGGAAAGAGAAAACGGTGAAGTTGAGCTTCCCTCCGTTAAGCCGGATACCGGAAAGAAAGTCGCCGTTGTAGGAAGCGGTCCCGCCGGATTGGTTGTCGCAGCTGACGTAAGACGTGAAGGTCATTCCGTTACAATCTTTGAAGCTTTCCATAAACTCGGCGGCGTTATGCGTTACGGAATTCCCGAGTTCCGTTTGCCGAACGATATTGTTGACCAGGAAGTTGATACGCTTAGAAAAATCGGCGTAGAGATTAAAACAAACTTTGTCGTAGGAAAAACAAGAACATTAACCGACTTAATGGAAAAAGACGGTTACGATGCGGTATTTGTCGGAACCGGCGCCGGGCTTCCTATGTTCATGGGAATTGACGGCGAAAACTTAATCGGAGTTGTTTCCGCAAACGAATATTTAACACGCGCCAACTTGATGCGCGCCTTTGATAAAGCGCATGCCGATACGCCGATTTACAATTCCAAAGTTGTGGCTGTACTCGGAGGCGGCAACGTTGCAATGGATGCTTCGAGAATGGCAAAAAGACTCGGCGCGGAAAAAGTTTACGTTGTTTACCGCAGAACCGAATTGGAAATGCCCGCAAGGCGCGAAGAAGTTCTTCATGCTCAGGAAGAAGGAATTGAATTCCTTTATTTAACCAACGCGAAGAGAATTCTCGGAACGGAGGACGGACATGTAACACAGATGGAATGCTTAAAATACGAGTTAGGCGAACCGGACGCTTCCGGTCGTCGTCGTCCTATCGCTATTGAAGGCAGCGAATTTCTACTCGATGTTGATACCGTAATCGTTGCCATCGGTAACGGAAGCAATCCTTTAATTAGTCAAACCACGCCCGGCATCAACACTAACCGCTGGGGAAATATCATTGTGGACGAAAATCAGAAAACAACTTTGGATAAAGTATATGCCGGAGGCGACATTGTGCTCGGCGCTGCAACCGTAATTCTCGCAATGGGAGAAGGACGTAAAGCGGCTAAAGCAATTAACGAACAATTACAGAAAGAAATTGAAGAAGAAAAAGAAGCTGTAAGTTAAATATTCTTGATACAATTAATTTCACAAAAAGCCCGGGAATTTTCTCGGGCTTTTTTCTTTAACAAATAATGCAGTTTTTAATTTCACAATCGGTTTCCGCAAAATCTATTTTCCGAATTTTGTTTCCACTTCAACTGCAATTCTGCGCTTTGTATTACTCCGATTGTTGTTCAAAGTCGGGTCAAAATTCCAATCAACCTTGTGAACCTCGGAATATTTTGCCGAAACGTAAACACTATGAAAAATCTCATATTTTATTAATAGATATTCCGAAACTCCTTTGCCGTAAAGCATTCCCATATTAAAAACTCCGTTTATGTCATTCTCATAAAGATAGATACGGGAATCGAAAGAGGGCGTGTCAAAATATGCGATTCGCCCGTACACTATCAGATTGTTAAAGGGTTCACTTCTAATTTTTTCGGTGATTGCGTATCCTGTCTCCCTTTTCTCAACATCTTTAAATGAAGAGACATTCATTTCCGAACTTAATCTTAACGTACTTCCCAATCTGTAGTAAAGAGCAAATCTAAACTTCTCCGTTACAATTTGAGTAAGAGATTTAGTTGCATAATTTTCCAATGCAAAGTAATGCTCCTTCTCTTCCCGATGATAACGCAATCTGATACGAGATGACAACAAACGAGGTGAATAGTAATCGATTAAAAAATCATTCCGCTTTACGGGAAACGGCTCGGTAGAAGTACGAAACAAGGTTTTATTAAAGTCGTAGTAGAAATTTAATTTACCGGAATGTGTTGTAATTCTTATTCCGTTATAAATCCCGAGTTCATTATTTGTGTTTTTCCTTTCGCCGAAACCGTTTGAGAAAAGCGAAAAATAATCGGCAGGATAATATCGCGCCCCGGTTATTACATTAACATTTCTCGAAACAAAAATTTGTGCCGAATAATTTTGAGCTGCCGCGCCGTTTGTAAAGCTGATTTCTCCGGTGATTTGAATCAGCTTTAATCTATATTTAAAAAATCCTCCGAACGAAATTTCATCACGTGTGAATTTATCGGGAAAAAGTTTACTGTAAAAAGGAAGTGAAAAACTATTTCTCAAATATAGAAATTTCATTTGAAGATTCTTTCCGCTGTTACGATAACCGGCAATTGCGCCTACGGTATTTATCTTGAGATTATCTTTCTCCCGCAGCTCCTTTTGTGTGCGAAATAAACCGGACATATTGAGTGCAGTAAAGCCGAGTGAATCGACAACAGCGGAAGATTTTCTCGATGAATAAAATGATGTGAGCGTAAAGTTATTCCATGCAAATTCGGCGGCGCCGCCGTAAAGGAATCGATTCTCGCCGCTTGAGGAATAGGGCGTTACTCCGTGCGGATTCTTAACAACGCTGCCCACAGCATCTGCGGATTTTGAAAACGAATAAGGTCCCCAAATTGCCAGCCCCTGACCAAACTCAACAATGTAACTTCCGAGAATTATTTTCCTAACAATTCCCTTACCCCGATAATAAAGATTGTATGAATAAAAGTCCGCCAAACTTTTTTCTCCTGCATCCTTATCGGTAAGAGCGTTAACATAAATCATATTGTGATAATTATATTTTACTCTGTTATTTACTTTATACTCATTTCCTAAAAAGTCAGGCTCGTTCACCAAAGGATAATTTGCTATTCCGTAACTTCTTGTCTTTATTGAACCGTAATTCACTTTTACGTTAGCGGATTTACTTTCAACAGTAACAAAAGGGATTACCATTTCCGCAACTTCCTTTCTTATCCCGCATTGATAAAGCTCTTCAACCGAGTTGAATTTTTTTCTCCTTTTTCTGTACTCAATTATTTTTCCAATTGAATAATAATCGAGAATCGGCAATCGGCTAAGTTCGGAATAATCGGCGGAATTCAAATCAATAGGATGTTCATGAATATTTTCAAAGTAATCATACAACTGTGAATTTTCTTCTTCCTCGCTGCT
>CAYLYR010000247.1:0-3060 GCA_964387835.1 uncultured Melioribacter sp. | reverse complement strand
GGTTTTCTGCGCATCACAATATTTTTCAACTGAAATTAGGATTATCAGTCCGCATTTTTGTTTTTTTTTATTTAATTTATTTTTTTGAATTTTTATTTATAAGGCGAAAAAATGATAATAGTAGTAAGTAAATCCGTATCGGAAAAAGAATTAAAAACTCTGAGGGAATTTTTACTTAATAAAGGAGTGCAGCTTCATGAATCGGATGGAATATCCAAGCGAATTATCGGGATAATCGGCGATAAACATAATCTTGACAGAGATGCAATTATTGCTTTCCCGGGAGTGGAGAAAGTTATTCCTATTATGGAATCATATAAACTCGCCTCAAGAAAATTTCATCCTGCAAATTCCATTGTTGATGTTAAGGGAGTGAAAATCGGTGATATTGAACCGGTGCAGATGGCGGGACCTTGCTCCGTGGAATCGGAAGAGCAGATTTGGTCAATTGCCGAAGAACTTTCCAAAAGAGGAACGCACATTTTACGCGGCGGAATTTTCAAGCCCCGCTCAAGTCCCTATTCATTCCAAGGAATAGGGGAAGTCGGTTTAAGCTGGATTAAGGAAGCCGGGGAGCATTACAATCTGCCGGTTATCTCGGAAGTAATGGAAATAAAGCAAATCGATATAATGTATGACTACGTCGATATTTTTCAAGTCGGCGCGCGAAATATGCAGAACTTCCGTCTTCTCGAAGCTCTCGGCAAAACCGATAAACCGATTATGCTGAAAAGAGGAATTTCCGCAAAGTTAAGCGAATTTTTAATGAGTGCTGAGTACATACTTTCCAACGGGAACGAAAAAGTGATTCTTTGTGAAAGAGGAATAAGAACGTTTGTTGAATATACACGCAACACGCTTGACATAAACGTAATACCGATGGTGAAGAACGTATCGCATCTTCCTATTATCGTAGATCCGAGTCACGCTACCGGACGCACCGACTTGATTGTACCGATTACACTTGCGGGATTGGTAGCCGGAGCCGACGGATTTATTGTTGAAGTTCATCCGAAACCGCAGGAAGCGTTATCCGACGGCGCACAGCAGCTTAATTTTTCTCAATTCAACAGCATGATGAATGAATACGATATGATTAAAAATTCGATAACGATGTTGCGGAAAAATAATCAGTCAAAGATTGAAAAAGATGTATCGGATTCTTTCTAAGGCGGCAGAAGATAAAAGAGTTGAACTTCCCTCTTCCAAAAGTGTAACACACCGAGCATTAATTCTCGGAGCGCTGAATTCCGGGAAAACCGTTATCCGCAATCCCCTGAAATCGGAAGATACCGAAATAACTTTAAATGCCTTAAAATCGTTCGGCGCTGAAATATCGGTAGGAGAAAACGAAATTGAAATTACTCGCCCGATTGGAAATGTAATTAATGACGAAATTTTTCTCGGCAACTCCGGCTCGTCCGCTCGATTTTTAATTCCTCTTGTAACTCACCTGAACAAACCGATAAAGTTTTACGGAACGGAAGAATTACATCGTCGTCCTTTTGCCGAACTTTTTGAGATATTACGAAAAGCAGGCATGAAAATAGAATCGCGGAATAATTCGCTGCCTGCCGTGGTTTTTAATTCGCATAGGATGAATGCGGGAGAATATATTTTAGATAAATTACCTTCGTCCCAAATCGTTTCGGGAATAATGATGTCTGCGCTTCTATTACAAAAGCCGACGCAATTGCGCTTTTCCGAGATTCCGCCCTCTTTCCCTTATATCGTTTTAACAAAAAAAATGATTTCAAATTTCGGCTTGGACGTTAAATTGAACGATGATTCGGTTATTATTAATCCGGCACCGATTAATTATTTCTGGCGATTTACATGCGAAAAAGATATGTCCGCCGCCTCTTATTGGGTTGCCTATGCGATGATTAACGGTAAACAGGTAACTTTTCCGGAAACATTGCTGCCGACTTTACAAGGCGATGAGGCAATTTTTACTATTGCTGAAAATCTCGGAAGCGAAATAGTTTTGAAAAAAGATGAAGTTGTAATCGACGGAAAAATTTCTTCCGGTTTGGATTGGGATTGCGAATCAATTCCCGATATTGTCCCTACTCTTGCGGTTATTGCTCTATTTGCGCCTGAGCCGTTTATCTTACGCAATGTTCATAATCTTAAGTACAAAGAGAGCAACCGCATCGAAGCAATCAGAAAAAATATTACATCTCTCGGAGGGAAAACAAATTACTCCGACGGCGTTCTTACCGTTTATCCGCTTGAAAAATCTTTCCCTACTATTATCAATACTTACGACGATCACAGAATTGCAATGAGTTTTGCAATAGCGGGAACAAAACTTGAAAACATTGCTATTGATAATCCCGGCTGCGTCTCAAAATCTTACCCGGATTTTTGGGAACACTTGACAGAATGGGAAAAAGTTTAAATATGGAAAAACGTTTGCAAATATCAGTTATCGGGCAGGGACGCTTTGGAAAATTTTGGGCGGAGCAGATAAGCAAGGCGGCTGACGTATTTGTTTACGATATTAATTTTGCATGCGCCGAAAGTTCCGCGAGTTTTGCCTCCCCGGTTAATTTGGATGAAGCTCTTACGAAAAATTACATTGTTCTTACAATACCAATAAGAGAAATTAAAAATTTTATCGCGGCAAATGCCTACAAAATAAGCGCAGGAAGTATTCTCGTGGACTCTGCATCAGTAAAATCAGTGGTTGTAGAATGGTATGAAAAATTTTTGCCGAAAAACATAAACTACGTTTTTTCGCACCCTCTGTTCGGTCCCGATTCGGGAAGCAAAGGATTGGCGGGGCTTTCGATTACTCTCTTTCCCGGTAAAGTGAATTACGGTAAATACAAAGTTTTTGTAAATCTAATGGAACGGCTTGGATTAAACATTCTTACTCTTTCTCCCGAGGAGCACGATTACCAAATGGCATATAATCTGAATTTAATTCATCTGCTCGGGCGTGCGCTAGATAAGATGAACATCGCCTCAATTCCGCTGAAGATGAATGCGCTAACTTATCTCAATCGGATGTCGCATTACGTAGTAAATGATTCACAAATTCTTTTTGAGGAT
>CAYLYR010000246.1:0-3103 GCA_964387835.1 uncultured Melioribacter sp. | reverse complement strand
CGACTGGGCTTTAGCTCAGCCCGATCCGATTGCGGAAACCGCCGTTAAATATGTCTATGACGAATCGGGATTAAAAGATACTTTCGACTATGAAAAAACCGTTCCTTCCGGAAAAAAGATTGTTATGGTTGACGCTATAAATCACGCAATGCACGAAGAAATGGAAAGAAACGAAAAGATATATGTTTTCGGTGAAGATATTGCCGACGGAAAAGGGGGAGTTTTTACAGCTACAAAAGGGCTATCGACAAAGTTCGGGAACGATAGAGTTTTTAATTCTCCCCTTGCCGAAGCAAGCATCGAAGGCGTTGCTACGGGAATGGCGCTGACCGGCGTTAAGCCCTGCGTTGAAATTCAATTCGGCGATTACATTTGGCCCGCGTTCATGCAGCTTAGGGACGAACAGGCAACTTACCGCTACCGTTCCAATAACGCTTGGTCCTCGCCTGTTGTTACGCGTGTTCCGGTCGGCGGTTTTATCGGAGGCGGATTATATCACAGCCAGACAATCGAAGGATTTTTTGCTCATCTCCCGGGTATCTATATTGCGTATCCTTCTAATGCCGCAGATGCAAAAGGGCTGCTTAAAACAGCGCTCAGATTGGACGATCCGGTTCTGTTCCTTGAGCACAAAGCTCTTTACAGACAGACTTACGCATCGTCACCCGAACCTGACAGCGAGTACTTACTTCCTTTCGGAAAAGCGAATGTCGTAAGAGAGGGAACGGATTTAACAGTTGTTACTTGGGGAGCAATGGTTCACGAAACAAACTTTGCCGCTAAAAAATTAGAGAAAGAGGGCGTTTCAATCGAGATAATCGATATAAGAACAATCAATCCGTTAGATGAAGAAACAATATACAATTCTATTAAAAAAACCGGAAAGGTTTCCGTAATTCACGAAGATACTTTAACTTCGGGATTCGGAGCGGAAATATCGGCGCGTATCTCTTCAAACGCTTTTGAACTACTCGACGGACCGATTCAGCGAATCGCCGCACGCGATGCATTTATCCCGTATCACCCGAATCTTGAAAGATATATTCTTCCGACAAGAGATAGAATTTACACTGAACTTAAAGAACTGATTGCGTATTAACGTATCTTTTAATTTGGAAATAAATATTTGATTTTTTTATAAAGAGGAAAAAATGAAAGAGAAAATTTTAATGCCTAAGATGGGCGAATCCGTTATGGAAGGAACTCTAATAAAATGGCACAAGAAAATTGGAGAGAAAGTTGCAAAGGATGAAATACTTTTTGAAATCAGCACCGACAAAGTAGATACCGAAGTTCCCTCTCCTGTTGACGGAGTACTGAGTGAGATTTTCTTAAATGAAAATGAAACGGCTGAAGTAGGTTCTGTGGTTGCAGCTATCGAAATCGAAGGCGGCGCAACCGAGGGGAGCAATAGTGAGCCTACCGAGAAAGAAGTTCAGCCGGAAGCTGACGACGACACTGATTTAATTGACGTTCTCATGCCCAAGATGGGTGAATCCGTTATGGAAGGGACGATAATCAAGTGGAATAAAAGTGTCGGTGAACATATCGACAAGGATGAGATATTATTTGAGATCAGTACGGATAAAGTTGATACGGAAGTTCCCGCTCCTGTTGCCGGCGTTGTTTCCGAAATTTTGTTTGACGAAAACGAAACCGTTCCGGTCAATACGGTTGTTGCGCGAATTTCCACTTCAGGTAAAGTGCATAAAAAGAAGAATGTAGAAACTCTCCCGAAAGAACCGGCTGAGGAAGTAATTGAAAATAAAGGAGAAAAGAAATCGAAGGAAATCAAACAATCATCTTCCAATCGATTTTATTCCCCGTTGGTAATGAGTATTGCATCGAAAGAAAATGTTTCATTCGATGAGCTTGAAAAGATTTCAGGCAGTGGAGCAAACGGAAGAGTAACAAAGAACGACATCCTGAAATACCTGGAAGAAAGGAAATCCGGCGCGGTTAATCAGTCCGTTCAAGAAGAGAAGACAGTTTCTTTTACAGGCGGAACAGAAGTGATTCCGATGGACAATATCCGCAAGAGAATAAAGGAGCATATGGTTAAAAGCCGTGATACTTCGGTACACGTCTCCGAGATGATTGAAGTCGATATGACTAAGATTTATAATTTTATTTCCGAGAATAAGAAAAGGTTCTTTGAAGAAGAAAATATTAAGCTGACATACATGGCTTTCATTTCGGATGCGGTAATAAAAGCGTTAAAAAAATATCCTTTGATGAATGCTTCCATTGACGGAGAAAATATTGTAATGAAAAAATATGTTAATCTTGGAATTGCAGTTGCGGTTGAGCCGAACGGATTAATTGTTCCGAACATTAAAAATGCCGATTCAATGAACATTCGCGGTTTGGCAAAAGCTATTCAGGATTTAAGTTTCAAGGCGCGCAATAAAAAACTAAGTCCCGATGACGTAGCGGGCGGAACGTTTTCGCTCACAAATTACGGTGTTTTCGGTGCGTTATTCGGCACTCCGATTATCAATCAGCCCGAGTTGGGCATTCTCGGAATCGGCGCGGTTGTGAAGCGTCCCGTAGTAATCGAAACGGCGGAAGGAGACGTTATCGGGATTAAGCCGATAATGATGCTCTCTTTAAGTCATGATCACCGATTGGTTGACGGAATGCTCGGAGGACTTTTTATTAAGCACGTAAAAGAGACGCTTGAAGATTTCAATGAAAATCAAATTTAGTTTTTCAAAAAAGATTAGGTTTATTATTCTTCTCCCGATTTAGCGGGAGAAGTTTTTTCTACAAACATTTCGTCCATAGGAGATGATGCCCCAAATAGAGTTTAGTTTTCGGTTCTTTTTTTGTCTTTAATCCTTAGCGCTTAGTTCTAAGTTCTTTCAGTTCGCAGAGTCCCAGTAAGTATGCGACAGTGGACGTTCAGTTATTTTGTCATTCCGAGAAGCGGAGCGACGAGGAATCTGTTCAATTCCAAATTCTAAATTTTGTCATTGCGAGACTTCCGATAAAATCGGAATGCGAAGCAATCTCCGATATATTCAGCGTTGGTTTTTTGTATTGGAGATTGCTTCCCCCGATAAATCGGGGTCGCAATGACAGAATGTTTTTATTTTCTCGC
>CAYLYR010000245.1:0-3135 GCA_964387835.1 uncultured Melioribacter sp. | reverse complement strand
AAATATTAGTAACTTGACTACTTTTCATTGTATTTACCCTAATTCAAATCTCTTTAATAAAATTAATATTGATTTATTATTTGCTTATTTATTAACTGATGTTGCAAAGCAAATATTTAGTGATAATAGACGAGAATATGGCGACGGTTTAAAGAAATTTGAACCTAATGATTTAAACAATGCATTAATGTTGGATTTATCAAAATTAGATAATAAGACCGAAAACATAATTATTGATTTATATATAGATTATAGGAATTCGGTTATTAATAACGAACCTAATGAAAAATATATTGACGAGATAAATGAAATATTAATAGAGAAATACGAAGCCTAACAAAGGCTAAACGTAATCCCGCAAAGAGAGCGGGACTACGCATAATCAAACCCTTAAAACATCTAAAACTGAAAATGTTTAATATGTTCACCCTTAGTTCCGATTTCCGTCATTGCTTCAATCCCAATCTTTAAGTGCATATCTACAAATTGGCTGGTTACGGCTTTATCGGAGCGTTCGGTTTTAATTCCAGCTTTTATCATTGGTAAATCGGAAACAAGAAGCAACGCGCCGCGAGCGATTTGATTAGTATAACCTGCGACAAAAATTGTGGCTGTTTCCATGTCGATTCCAATCGCTCTGTCATGGCGAAGTTTTTCTTTGAAATTTTCATCCCATTCCCAAACCCTGCGGTTCGTAGTATAAACAACTCCGGTTCTGTATTCCATTCCTTTTTCAATAATCTTGGAAGAGACAAATTTATGGAGCTTAAACGAGGGTAATGCCGGAACTTCAGGCGGCATGTAGTCATCGCTAGTTCCTTCACCGCGTATTGCGGCAATCGGTAAAATAAAATGCCCGATTTCAGTAGTCTTCTTTAATCCGCCGCACTTTCCGAGGAAAAGCACTCCTTTAGGCTGACGCGCAACAAGCAAATCCATAATTGTAGCGGCATTGGGGGACCCGATTCCGAAATTAATAATGGATAATCCTTCACTGTTGGTTGCGCTCTGCATCGGACGATTAAGCCCCTGTATATCGGTATTAAATTTCTCTGCAAACTTCTCCACATAATTACCGAAATTCGTCAACAACATATAATCGCCGAAATCGTCAACTTTCATTCCCGTATAGCGCGGGAGCCAATCCTTTGCAATATCTAATTTTGTTACACTCATATTATTCCTTTATCAAATTTAATTTTCGTAAAAGTAAAACGAACAAGTACCCGATAACTCCTCCAATAAGCGCACCGACTAAAATGTCCGACGGATAATGCACTCCGACATAGGGTCTGGAAAAAGCAACCAAAGAGGCAATAGTAAAAAGCACATATTTATATTCATTATAAATCAATGAGAAAAAAGTAGCAATTGCAAAATTATTTACAGCATGAGACGAAGGCATGGAATAAGAACCGGTGCACCCGACCAGCAAACGTACGTTTTCCAATGCGTTGCAGGGACGCACCCTTCCAATCATGTTTTTAAGTAGTGAACTGCTTATTTGATCCGATGCCGTAATTACAAGCAATGCGGTAACCGCAACAATCTTTCCTTTTCTTCCGCCTTTGAAAAATATTACTCCCCATAACGTAATGTAAAGCAAATACCAATTATGAACGTCCGTTAAGAAGACAAAGAACTTATCGAAAAAAGGGTTCGCCAAATTATGGTTTATAAAGAAAAAAACCGCTATATCTATGTTTTGTAAAAATTCTATCATATTGCCAAATTGTTGATAAAAAAGAGGCTGCCCTTTCGGACAGCCTTATGCTTAATCCATTAAGAGAACTTCTTTTATTCTTTCCATCGCCCAATCAATTTCATCTTTTGTGATAACCAACGGAGGAGCAAAACGTATTACGTTTTCATGCGTTTCTTTTGCCAAGATGCCTTTCCCCATCAACGCTTCGCAGAATCTCCGCGCGCCGCCTGCTTCGTTATTAAGTTCAACGCCTATAAACAAACCGCGTCCGCGGATTTCCTTAACATGCTTGGAATTTACATCCCGCAATTTTTCTCTGAAGTATTTTCCTAACTCGTATGATTTTTCCACCAAGTTTTCTTCAACAAGCACTTTAAGAGCTTCTCTTGCAACTGCAGCTCCGAGAGGATTTCCTCCGAACGTGGAGCCGTGGTCGCCCGGATTGAATACATCCATAATTTCTTTCTTTGCTAAAAATGCGGAAACCGGATACAGCCCGCCGGAAAGAGCTTTCCCGATTGTTACGCCGTCCGGACGAATTCCGTCATATTCAAACGCAAAAAGTTTTCCGCTGCGTCCCAATCCCGATTGAATTTCATCGGTAATTAAAAGGACGTTATTCTTCCGGCAAATTTCAGCGGCTTTCTTCAAATAACCTTCGGGAGGAACAATAACGCCGCCTTCGCCTTGAATCGGCTCAACGATAAAAGCCACGGTGTTTTCCGTTATCGCTTCTTCCAAAGCTTCGGCATTTCCGTACTCAACATTCTTAAATCCCGGAGTAAGCGGACCAAAACCATCTTTATACTGTTCCTCTGTTGAGAAAGAAATAATGGTTATTGTTCTACCGCCGAAATTATTTTTACAAGTAATAATTTCAGCTTTATCTTCCGGCACGCCTTTAACTTTGTAGCCCCATTTCCGAACGGCTTTCAAAGCTGTTTCAACCGCCTCAGCTCCGGAGTTCATCGGCAGTACTTTTTCAAAACCGGTTAATTCGGATAACTCTTTATAAAGTAAAGGAAGCTGGTCATTTCGGAATGCGCGCGAAGTAAGCGTAACCTTTTCAGCTTGATTTTTCAATGCATTTACAATCCTCGGGTGACAATGTCCTTGGTTAACGGCGGAATATGCCGCAAGACAATCCATATACTTATTTCCTTCAACATCCCAAACCCAAACACCTTGAGCTTTTTCAATAACCACGTCCAGAGGATGATAGTTATGCGCTCCATATTGTTCTTCCAATGAAATATAATCTTGTGTATTCATTTTTCTCCCATATCTTATTATTCAATAAATTCAAGAATTTAAAGTTAAGCTAAAATCAAAATATTCCCAAATACTAAATTAAGAGTAACGTAAATCTCAAATGATTGTTCCCCGATAAACACAGTTAATCAGGATAATCTGCGGGGAAATAGATACTG
>CAYLYR010000244.1:0-3159 GCA_964387835.1 uncultured Melioribacter sp. | reverse complement strand
CGTTTGAAAATCCTTACAAGGATAGAGATTATGTGATTGAACATACTGCACCGGAATTTACTTCTCTCTGCCCGAAGACAGGGCAGCCCGATTTCGCAACGATGATTTTGGAATATATTCCTGATGAACTTTGTGTTGAACTCAAATCATATAAGCTATATTTACACTCGTTCAGAAATGACGGTATTTATTTTGAAGCTGTTACCAATAGAATACTCGATGACCTGGCAGCGGTTACCAAACCGAGATATATGAAATTAACAGCTAAGTTTAATGTTCGCGGCGGAATTACTTCGGTAGTTGTTGCCGAATATTTCAAAGAAGATTCTCTAATTCAAGAATAAACGGAGTAAAGAAAATGGCTAAAGCAAAAAAAGTGAGAAGCTGGGCGGAACCATTCAAGATTAAAGTGGTTGAGCCGATTAAAATGTTAACTGTTAAAGAAAGAGAAAAAGCCGCAAAAGAAGCCGGCTACAACACATTCCTTTTAAGATCGGAAGATGTTTATATTGACCTGCTTACCGATTCCGGAACAAACGCAATGAGCGATAATCAATGGGCGGGAATGATGCTCGGCGATGAAGCTTATGCCGGAAGCAGAAATTTTTATCATCTGTGGGATAACGTAAATAAGATTTACGGAATGCCTTACTTTGTGCCTACTCATCAGGGCAGAGCGGCAGAGCACATGATTTCAAAGATATTAATAAAACCGGGAGATTACGTTCCGGGCAACATGTATTTTACTACTACTCGTCTTCATCAGGAAATGGCGGGCGCAACTTTTGTCGATGTAATTATTGATGAAGCCCATACGCCGGAAGCCGAACATCCCTTTAAAGGAAACATCGATTTAAGAAAATTAGCGAAGCTCGTAAAGGAAGTAGGAGCGGAGAAAATTGCTTACATCAGTATGGCGGGACCGGTAAATATGGCGGGCGGTCAACCGTTTTCAATGAAGAATTTGGAAAAGGTTCATGAGTTTGCCGAGAAGCATAAAATACGTTTGTGGATGGACGCAACTCGCGCCGTTGAAAACGCTTACTTTATTAAGTTGAGAGAAAGAGGATTTTCCAAAAAATCAATCGGTGAAATTCTTCTTCAAATGATGTCTCACTTTGAAGGAATTTGGGTCAGCGCTAAAAAGGATTTAATGGTTAATATCGGTGGAATTTTAGCGACTAAAGATGAAAGAGTTTTTGAAGAAGCAAGAAATATGGTTGTGATTTATGAAGGCTTACACACCTACGGCGGATTAGCGGGAAGAGATTTGGAAGCTATGGCGCGCGGAATGGAAGAGATGATTCAATTCGATACGATTAAAGCGCGTGTCGGACAAGTCGAATATTTCGGCAACAAACTTACGGATTTGGGAATCCCAATCGTTCGACCTGTCGGAGGACATGCCGTTTTTCTTGATGCAAAGAAATTTTTACCGCATATCCCGCAAGATGAATTTCCGGCGCAAACTCTCGCTGCCGAGATTTATATTGATTCGGGCGTAAGAGGAATGGAAAGAGGAATTGTTTCTGCCGGACGCGATCCTAAAACCGGCGATCATCGCCATCCGAAACTTGAGCTTGTACGCTTAACGCTTCCGCGCCGTGTTTATACACAGTCGCATATTGATGTCGCGGTTGAATCTATTGCGGAAGTTTGGGACAAACGTAAATCAATTAAAGGAATGAAAATGATTTACGAACCGAAATACTTAAGATTCTTCCAAGGAAGATTTGCAAGACTAAAATAATTTAATCTCTTATTAATCTTCTCCGAGTTTGTCTCGGGGAAGATTATTTATTTTATAGGCAGTTGATTGTTGACGGAACAAAATCAAAACATAACGAAAGAAGTTTTTCTTAATCGGAAAAAAGAATTAATGAATTTTGAAGACGCATTCAAAAATCCCGAGAAGTTTTGTTTGAATCACACGAAACTCGTTGAGGAGTATGTTGTCGGGAGCTTTGTTAGGCACAAGGGAAATTTTGCAGTAGCAGCCACCGGCAGTTTCGGCAGACGTGAACTCGCTCCCTTTTCCGATATTGACGTTATGTTTATTATCCCGTCCGATGGTGAAACTTATCAGAATGAAATACAAGGTATAATTGCGGAACTGTGGGACAACGGAATTGAAATCAGTCATACTATCCGGACTCTTAACGATATTGATAATTTTCTTTCGGATGACATCCTTTCATTCACACAATTCTTTGAAGTCAGATTTTTAACCGGTTCTAAAGATATTTTCCTTTCTTGGGAGGAGAAGTTTAAACAAATTTTAACCGAAGAAAATCGAGAACAGCTCTTAAAATTACTTTTTGATGATTTAAAGATGAAGGAGAAAAAGTACGGGATTTCTCCGAAAACTCTTGAGCCGAACGTTAAACATTCTGCCGGAGGTTTGCGTGATGTTCATTTCGCGCAATGGGTTTTTATGCTTGAAACCGGTGATAACATTCATCCGGCTGATGAGAAGATTCAAACCGAGTTTTTTATTTCGCTGTTAAAAAAAAGGAGTAAATTCAGTGAAAGAGAATTAAACAAAGTCTTTAATTCATATAAATTTATTTTAGGAGTAAGAAATGCGCTGCATATAATTACGCAAAGTAATTCGGACAGATTCGGATTTGAGCTGCAAGAAAAATTAAGCCGACGTTTAACGTCTTTCAACGGTGATTGGCAGCAGCTTATGCATCATTATTTTATTGCGTCAACTACAAATTCAAGGTTTTTACGCACTACGGTAAAGCAGTTTATCAGCAAGGAGAAAGAACTTCTTTCCAATATGCTGGCTGTTGGTCTTGGTAATTTTGAACTAAAAGACGGAATGCTCTATTGTAGTAAGGATTGCGATGTTTCTCATGAATCGATTATTAAAGCCGTTTACTACAGAGGAAAATACGATGCAAGAATTTCTCCCGAAGTTCGCTCTATATTAATCGATGCGATTGATGAACTTACATGGGACGAAATCAGTATTAAGCAGGTTGCTCCTATTTTCAGGGATATTTTTAAATTTGAAGGTAAAGTAGGCTCAACACTTCGGTCGATGAATGAAATCGGACTGCTTGGAGCATTGATACCTGAGTTTAATGAATTAATCGGTTTTATACAGCCGGGCGTTTATCATGCTTACACAGCAGATGAACACACTTTAAT
>CAYLYR010000243.1:0-3173 GCA_964387835.1 uncultured Melioribacter sp. | reverse complement strand
TTTCTCCGAATTAATTTAATCGTAATAAAATGAGTTTTTTCTTATATTCAGAGTTTAAATTTAGATATTATGAGTTATAGAGAACAAAAAAAATATTTCGAAAATTTGGAACGGTTTGAACGAAAGTTTACTTCTGCCGAAAGGGAAACGTACAGACTTTTAAAGCAGCGGCACAGAGATGATGAAGATTTGGATAAACTCTCGCTTGCAAAATTAGAGGAGTTAAACAAGAAGTACTACGTAAACCGCCCAAAGCCCGATCTAAACGGTTTGTTCAAAAATAAGGAAAATTAGATTGATTTCTTGGGATGATTATTGGAAGACTTATTCCACGTCAAAAGCTGAAAAGTGGATGATTTTCGAGAGGGATAAAATCCTAAATAAGTACATAGATAAAATTATTAGGGAAAAGAAAAAAGTAATTGAAATCGGCTGCGGTTACGGTTCCAATATTACGCTGCTTAGCGAAAGACGCCCTGACGTTGAACCTTACGCTTTGGATTACAGTGAAGAATCGGTAAAACTTGTGAAGCAGCGGATTCCAAACACCGTTTTGGCGGATTGCCGTTCCACCGGTTTTGACGATGATTTTTTCGATATTGTTTACAGCGCCGGATTGATGGAGCATTTCAGAGATGAAAATCCTCTCCTTCAGGAATGGAAACGTATTCTTAAGCCGGATGGATTTCTCGTTACTTTTATTCCGGCTCGATTTTCATTATGGCAGTTGTATCAATTAATTCATCTCGGCAATTGGCAGCATGGTTATGAGAAATCCTACACTTATCGCAGATTGAAAAATCTTATACTCGAAAATGATTTCAAGATTGTAGAAATATTGGGAATTGACCCTTTCAGTGTTAACGGATTTATTATGAAACTTTTAGATAAAGAGTTTGTACCAAAATGGTCGAATTCATTTTTAAAAAGCGGTTATACCGAATTATGTATTATTACACAAAAATAATTTTGGGAGTTTAGATGAACTCAAAAAAACTTTATTACGGATTGGGAGCTTTTGTGTTTTTCCTCGCTCTTTTTGTCGGATTTTCAACAGTCCAGCCAAGTGTTTCCTTTTGGGATTGCGGTGAATTTATTGCTTCTTCTTACGGAATGCAAGTCCCACATCCGCCCGGAACGCCTTTCTTTCTTATGCTTGGACGATTACTTTCGCTGATTCCGTTTGCTGCAAACATCGGCTTTCGTGTAAATACGATTTCCGTTGTTACAAGCGCGTTTACAATTCTCTTCCTATACTTAATTGCAGTTAAGCTAATTAACAATTACAGAAAGAATGAAGAGAATAATCTTTTTGAAAATTTTATTACATATATGTCCGCTGCCATCGGGGCTTTATCATTTAGCTTTAGCGATACGTTTTGGTTTAACGGCGCTGAAGCCGAAGTTTACGCAACAGCTACTTTTTTAATGGCGTTCGCAATCTATATGGTAATGCTTTGGTACGAAAAGGCGGATGAAGAGGGGAGCGACCGTTACCTTTATTTTATCGGTTATTTAATGGGGCTTTCAACAGGCGTACACCTAATGGCTTTGCTTGCGATTCCTTCCATCGTTATGGTTGTTTATTATCGTAAATATATTGATGACGAAGAGATTCTAAAACAAACCGGCTGGATTCTGCTGGCAAACGGAATTGCATTTTTACTGATTGCGATGGCAATCTGGAGCACTTACACAAATGCTTCGGCTCCCACGCCGGAACAGTATCATCAAACGGATAAGCAGTTCGTTTTAATTTTTCTCGGAGTAACGGCAGTATTTATCGGAATTTTCTTTAAAAAAGTTAAGAATAAAAACTCCATGTATTATCCGGTAGCTCTCGGCGGATTGGGATTGATAATCGTTTATCCCATTATAGTAAAATATGTGCCGAAGGTTATCGGTACTATCGGCGGAGATAACACAATACTTGATATCATTACTTTTGCTCTGATGTTCGCAATACTTTTTTACGGAGCTGTTTGGGCAAAGAAGCATTCTCGCGAAGCGCTGCGGATAGCTTTTATGTCCGTAATGTTTTCTTTAATTGGTTTTACCACCTACACAATGATTATTGTCCGCGCAAATGAAAATCCTCCGATTAACTTAAACAATCCGAAAACATTCAGTAAATTGATGTACTACCTCGACCGTGAGCAGTACGGAGATGCGCCGATTTTCCGCAGGCGTTATTCCAACGAACCGATGCACGCAAGGATGTACACAAAGTATTCCAGCGACTTGGATTTTTTCGTTCATTACCAAATGGATCACATGGTTACGCGCTACTGGCTGTTTAACTACGCCGGAAGACATTCTACTCGTCAGGATGACGGAGTTGATTGGTCGCAGCTTTGGGGTATTCCGTTCTTCTTCGGATTGTTCGGGATGTTTTATCATTTCAAACGAGATTGGAAAATGGCGTCCATTTACTTTGCCCTTTTCATGATGCTGGGATATATTATGGCTATTTATTTTAATAGTCAGGAACCTCAGCCGAGGGAGAGAGATTATTTTTATGTCGGGGCTTATTTTGTCTTTTCCGTTTGGATAGCTATCGGCGCGCGCGGATTTATCGACATGCTGAAGGAAGCGTTTGCTAAATCCAAGCAATATAACCTAATCGCAACTACGGGAATTGTGCTCGCTTTTGTTTTTATTCCGGCAAACATGCTTTTAACTAATTATCACTCTCACGACCGTTCGAGAAATTACTTGCCTTGGGATTACGCATATAACTTGCTGCAGAGCTGCGCCCCAAACTCAATCCTATTTACAAACGGCGATAACGATACTTTCCCGTTGTGGTATTTACAGGATGTCGAAGGAGTGCGCCGAGATATTCGCATTGCGAATTTAAGTTTGCTTAATACTCCGTGGTACGTTAAGCAGCTTAAAAACGAATCTCCTTACGGTGCGATGAAAGTAGCAATGCACATGAGCGATGCTGAGATTGACAAACTTTCCGTTTCTCGTTGGGAGACTCAAAAAGTTTCGATTCCTGTTCCTCCTTATGCGTACAAAGAAATCGGAATTACAGACTCAACTAAGTTCATAAAAAGAATTACTTGGGATGTTAAGCCTACTTTGAAGTTCGGTTCAATCAGCGCTATTCGCGGACAAGATTTGGCAGTGCTCGATATACTCAAAAGTTTTGATTGGAAACGCCCGAT
>CAYLYR010000242.1:0-3189 GCA_964387835.1 uncultured Melioribacter sp. | reverse complement strand
ATTCCTTCTCCGCCGAGTTCGATTTTTGCAAAGTCAAAACTTTCGACGAATTTATGTGATTTTAAAATTTCAGTAACAGTTTGTTTAAGAACACCGGTTCCTTTCCCGTGCAAAATTTCCACTTCCTTAGTGTTGCTTGCATACGCATCATCAATAAATCTAATAACGTCAAATTCGGCTTCTTCCGGTTTCTTTCCGCGAATATCCAATCTTAAAGATTGTAGATTTGAATAATAATCAATTCCCGTTAAATTTTGAACTTGTGATTTATTTTTTTTAGCATGTTCCAATTCAAATAACTTAACGTTAATCTTTAAAGTCCCTGTCACAACTAAAGCCGTTTTCTTCTTATCGTCAATAGAATCAATAACTCCAACGCTCGATGTGTTTCTAATTCTAACCCAGTCTCCTTTTTTGAATTGAGATTCAACATACAAAGTTTTGTCAACTTCCCGTCTTCTTACTTTTTCCTTAAATTCTATTATTTCCGATTTAACTTTTTTAATTGATTTCCTTTCCCCTTTGTTTTCCTTAATTTCTTTTACGGCTTTCTCAATTTTTCTGTTCGCCTCGGATATCAATTCTTCGGCATCGTTTCTTGCTTCCTCAATAATCTTACGTTTCTTTTCGTTCAACTCCTTTAATTTTTTCTCGTAAAGGTTTGCCAATCCCTTAAGTCTTGTGTTTTCAATTTCCGCATCTCTCAATTTTTGAGAAAGAGAATGAGAACGTTTTTGTAAATCAATAATCATCCCTTCGATTTTCGAGTCGTCCGTTGTAACATACTCTTTAGCGCGTTCGAGAATTCCGTTGTTCAATCCGATTCTTCGCGCGACCTCAAAAGCATAACTTGCGCCCGGTTCACCTTGATGCAGCTTGAATGTAGGCTCAATATTCTCTACATTAAATTCCAACGATGCATTTTGAAATCCTTCACGGTTATTTGCCAGCACTTTTAGATTTCCGTGATGCGTTGTCGCCAAAACATCTGCCCCTTTCTCTGCAAGGTCAAGCAAAATAGCGGCTGCAAGCGCCGCGCCTTCCGTCGGGTCGGTGCCGGTTCCAATCTCATCCAATAATATCAGGCTGTTTTTATCGGCGGTTTCAATTATTGAATTTATATTCGATAAATGGGAACTAAACGTACTTAAGTTTTCTTCAATAGATTGCTCGTCGCCGATGTCAACCATTATTTTATCATAAAACTTAAAATTGGAATCGGGGCTTGCCGGGATGTGCAATCCGCTCTTAACCAATAAATTTAGTAATGCAACTGTTTTTAACACTACCGTTTTCCCGCCTGCATTCGGACCTGTAATTAAAATTACTCTGTTGTCCGAAAAATTCAAGTTAAGAGGAACTGTTTTCTTTTTTCCCAATCTTTGAATAAGAACCGGATGCTTTCCTTGAATTATTTCAAGGGGTTTTTCATTATTCACTTGAGGAAAACTGCAGTCATACTCATCGGAAAATTTAGCGGCGGCAAAAATCATTTCTATTTTACCCAATGTTTCCAGACTTAAAATCAAGTCGCGGTTTTTTACTGCAACCTGTTCGGTCAGTGCGAATAGGATTCTATTTACTTCTCTTTTTTCTTCAAAAGAAAGTGAGATTAGCTCATTATTTAATCCCAGAATTTCTTCCGGCTCAATATAAACTGTCTGACCGGTGGCAGATTCCGAATGAATAAATCCTTTCACTTGCCGCTTGTATTCAGCCTTTACAGGAAGCACATATCGCCCGTCCCGCAATGTTAAATATTCATCCATCAGAACGGAATCATCGCTTAATTTTTTTAACTTTCTCTCGGCTTCCCTTTTTAACTGCCGGTTCTTTTCATTTATCAATAGGCGAATTTCACGTAAGCGTGGAGAAGCATTGTCCCGAACTCCGCCGCTTTTATCAATAACGCTTGAAATTCTGTTTTCGAGAACCTGATCTACAAAAAGTCTCTCTGAAAAATCTTTCTTTAACTCTGCCGCAAACTCGCCGGAAGAAAAATACTTAACATAGCTTCGAGAAACCGAGAGGAGCTTTAATATCTTAATAAGCTCCTTAGGCGATAAAACATATCCTCCGATTTTACTCTTCTCAAGTACTGAAAAAATATTATCCCCAAAAGTTTCGGGAGGGTAAATCCTTTCGATTAACAATCTCTTTGCAGATGAAATTAACTCACCGCGCCGAACGGCTGTATCGCTGTATTCAAATGGTTTTATGCTTGATATTTCTTCTTTGGCTATTTCGGATTGTGTGAATGTTGTTATAAACTCAAGAACTTTATTATACTCTAATTTTTCTAAAATCTCGGTTTGCCTCATGAACCTATATCCGTTTTCTTTTGAGCGGAGTCGAGGAATTCCTTCAAGTAATCCTGAGTTGCATTTTCATCACCGAGTAAAAAGTCAATGGTATCGGGAAGCAATTTATAAACCGTTTTGTATGTAAGGGATTTATCCGCAATATTTTCAGGGGGAAGACTAAAGATATGAAAGAACAGAAGAAATCCGCTAAGGAAATAAGCCATCTGAATTACTCCGAAAACGCCGCCGAGAAATTGATTAACAAATTTGTTAATTTTGTCTGCAGGATGAGCTAATCTTTTAATAATTGAAAAGATTATTAAAACTACGAAGAAGATTAATATGCCCGCGATAACCCGTGATAAGTTAATCTCGTTATCAAAAAATCCCATTAACTTATTACCGAGTGTATCCGACCAGACAAATGCTGCAACAATTCCTGCAGTAAAACCTAAAAGCCCAATCAGTTTTCGAATTATTCCGTCTTTAAATCCAAGAATAAAACCGATGCCCAAACCGCCGAGTAAGATAAAATCGATATAATTCACAAATCAACTCAAAATTTTTTCTACAATTCCTCTAATAATATTACCGTCGGCTTTACCTTTCAAAGCTTTCGCGGAAGCTCCCATTAGTTTACCGAAATCCTTTTTACCGTCCGCATTGAGTTCTAAGGCTAATTTTTTTACAGCTTCTTCAATCTCCTCTAAGGTTAGCTGCTTCGGCAAATAAGTCTCGATAATTTTAAGCTCTTCCGCTTCTTTTTCGGCTAAATCCTCTCTTCCGCCGTTACGATATTGTTCTATCGATTCTTTTCTTTTCTTCGCTGCAGAAGTCAAAAGTTTTATCTCATCTTCCTCAGTCATTTCACGGTTTGCTCCGCTTT
>CAYLYR010000241.1:0-3214 GCA_964387835.1 uncultured Melioribacter sp. | reverse complement strand
TGAATTTGCTGTTCATAAAGAAATAGCCGAAGCGTTTAGGTTTAAGTCTGGCTTCAACCTAATAAAAATAAAAAAATTAAAATCCGATGAAACTTCTCTTTCGCCTAAGCCGATTGCTTTTAAGGTTGAAAATTATCACGGGAATCTTGATAAGTGGAAAGGATACGCTTACGGCGCTCCGCACGGCGATTGTGATAATGAAACCGGAACGGTTGTAAAAAAGATGACAAGACTTTCCGGTATTCCTTCAACGGCTGCTTACGGCTGCAGAGTTTCTTATCGTGGTATTTGGTACGATTGCAATCGTCCTTTGATGAAACAACCTAAAGAAGGAAATCGGGGAGTTAAGCCTATCAGAGAATGGAATAAGGCAGCCGAGGCAAAATACAAAGTTTTTCAGGACAGCGTTCTTTCAAACAGCGGAATGAAATACGGTGATAGATTCAAATTATATTGCAGTTTCCACGGGCATGATCTGAAAGTGAAATATCCCGACGGAAGAAAAATAGAGAGACCTGTTATCGAAGGAATGGGAATGGGATTCTCGGATTCCGAATTAAGACGAATCAAATCCTTCTACTACCGTAACAGAGATGATTACTATAAAAATCCTCCCGATTTATATTTCGGAAATTTACCGGAAGATAGAATTTATTATTATGACGGAATTGAACTCCATTTTTTTTACAGCGGACTCGGGGCGAGAACTTACGGAGCTTTAAGAAGAGATTTTTTACGAAACGGACTTCATTTTGAAACTCCCAACACAATGCGAATTCCAAAGAAGGCGCAGGAACAAACTGCGCGTCTTCTCTCCGATATTTATTCATTTGTTAGAGATTCCATTTTTACATCTCGCAAAAAGGAAAAACCGTTTGTGGGCAAAGTTGTTCCTCCGAGAGATGTTAATACAAAAATTAAAATTTCCGCCGGTAATTTTATAATGGGAACAAACCGAGATGGAGTTTGGAGTTGCGAAAAGCCTGCTCACGAAGTTTATTTGAATGAATTTTATATCGATAAATATGAAGTCCCGAATTTTAAGTTTCGTAATTTTTTGGATAAATATTTATCTCAAGGGAAAATAAGTATTAAAGATGGAAATGTAATTTTGAATTCCGGTTCAAAAATCCTATATAATGTTGGTAATCCTTATGCGGAGATTTTCTTAATAAAGAATAAATTTAAGGTTAAGAAGGGTAGAAGTTACTTCCCCGTAATATTGGTAACCTATTGGGGCGCTCTTGAGTATGCAAAATATATAGGAGGAAGATTGCCGACTGAAGCCGAATGGGAAAAAGCGGCAAGTTGGAATCCTTATAAAAATAAAAAATCTTTTTACTCCGTTCAATCGGATAAGATGAAACATAGTTACGCCAATTACGACAGAACGGGCGATCCGTATGATTTTAACATGCCGGGGACAACGCCAATCGGCTATTACAAAACAACAAGCTGCTACGGCGTAAAGGATATGAGCGGTAACGTTTGGGAATGGACGGCGGATGATTATGTTTACGGAGCTTACAAACGGATTAACGAAACGCTGATAAAAAATCCGTTGGTTAAAGATTCCGCTGCTACAATGAAATCAATTAGAGGCGGAGCTTGGGACACCGAATATGCGGTATTGCGAAGCACAATGCGCCTTGGAATAAATCCCGATCAAGGTTTGGTTAATCTTGGCTTTAGATGTGTTTATGATAAATTATAAAATGAAAAAATATATTTTAATTATATCGCTTGTTTTTATTTCCTCTCTTTTCGGTAAGGAAGTTACGAAAAGTAAAGCGAAACGTTTTGCGTCAAGCTGGCTGAAAGTCAATTCGGCATTGCTGAATAATAAAGAGAATGCTGATTTTACAGTGGAAGATGTCGAAGCTGTAAAATCGGAATCCGAAATAATTGCTTGGAGTGTAAATCTTTCTCCGTCAGGTTTTATTTTACTTTCGTCCGATGATAATTTTTCTCCTGTCATCGGGTATTCCGATAAAGGCGAAATTATGTCTTCATTTTCAGCAAAGGAAAATTTTATCTACAACTTTTTGGTTGAGAAATATAAAAAAGGAATGAGAGCGGTTTCGGATAAAGTAATATCGGAAGGAATCCTGCAAAAGAATAGAAAGGCTTGGAAAGAATTAAGCAGCGGTAAGGCGGCTATTAATCATATCGATGAGAACAAAGAAATTTTCGGACCTTTTCTAAATTCCGATTGGGGACAAGGTTATGTTAACGGCGAACCGCTTTATAATTATTACACACCGAACAATTGGCCCGCCGGATGTGTTGCAACTGCAACTGCACAAATAATGAATTATTACAAATGGCCGATTCGGGGATTGGGAAGCCACGGATACACTGACAACAACACCGGTTATCACTTTGCGGATTTTTACAATACGTTCTACGACTGGGCAAATACACTTGACCAATATGAAAATGTTTTGCCTACAACGGCGCAGAGGAAAGCCGCCGGTTTATTAACGTATCATGCGGCGGTAAGTTTAAATATGGATTTTGAATCGGGCGGTTCAACTTCAAGCACGTCAGACGTTCCTTATGCGCTTAACAATTATTTTCGTTTTAGCGGGCATTACAAAAGGTCGGACGCTTCCGGTTTTTGGACCGAGTTGAAAAATAATATGCTCGATTCTCGCCCCGGAATTATTTCAATTACCGGAACCGGAATAGGGCATGCAGCTGTTGTGGACGGTTATTCCGATATTAATAATTATTACCATGTTAACCCCGGTTGGTACGGTGATTACACGGGCTGGTATGATATTTCGGGTAATTGGAACATGAGCGGATATAATACTGTTGTCGGAGCGGTAAAAGGTATTGTTCCTTCTC
This sequence comes from uncultured Melioribacter sp., assembly GCA_964387835.1. Lineage (GTDB taxonomy): Bacteria > Bacteroidota > Ignavibacteria > Ignavibacteriales > Melioribacteraceae > WGAL01. The sequence continues at coordinate 361 of CAYLYR010000241.1, read as the reverse complement.
CGATGATAAACGCCCAAGTTGAGCGGATTGATTCACTTTCATTTATTTTATCGTGGCAGAGAAGCATTCATGAAAATGCCGATTATTACCAGCTTCAGGAATCGACACAGTTTGGCGGACCATACACAACGCTTTCGGCTTCGATAGCGGATTCGTTTTACACGGTAACCGTTCCTAATATGCGTAGTTATTATTACAGAGTGCGCGCACATCGCGACGGAATTTGGTGGAATTATTCTTATCCTAAAAAAGTTTCTCTCGGTTCCGATTTGGAAGTAACATTTTTTGTTGATATGAACTCGGTTTCGTTGGGAAGCGAGAATGAAGTTATCATTCGCGGGAATATTTCTCCTTTAAGCGG
>CAYLYR010000240.1:0-3287 GCA_964387835.1 uncultured Melioribacter sp. | reverse complement strand
CCTTCAGGATTTAACTACGCAAATCGGGAAAAAGGAAGTTACTTTCTCAATTCGTTCTTCATTCCTGCCCGGGCAGAAACACCGCGTGCAGGTTTATTTTTTGGACGAACCGAACTACTTCGCATCAAGACATTCTCTCTACACCGATCCCCTTTCGGGGAAGGATTTTGCCGATAATGACGAACGTTTTATTCTCCTCGCAAAGTCGGTTTTCGAATTAATCAAACAACTCGGCTGGTATCCCGATATTATTCACTGCAACGATTGGCAGAGCGGTTTAATTCCCGCATACATTAAAACTCTTTACAAAGAGGACGAAGATATTCAAAAAATTAAAACTCTTTTTACGATTCACAACATTGCGTATCAAGGCGCGTTCGGAAAATCGACATGCAAAAAAACCGGACTACCGGAAAACGTCTGCACCGAAGATAAAGTTCTTCACAAAGGTAAATTCAATTTCTTAAAAGCCGGAATTGTTTACGCCGACACAATCAACACGGTAAGCCAAACTTACGCAAAAGAAATTGCAAGCGAACCGAAATTGAGTTTCGGTTTGATGGATGTTCTTAAAAAGAGAAAGTCCGATTTACACGGAATTGTGAACGGAATTGATATGAACATTTGGAATCCGGAAAAGGACAAACTGATTCCTCATAAATACAATATTAAAAAGTTAGATAAGAAAAAAGAGAACCGAGCCGCTTTGGCTGAAAAATTCAATTCCGAAATCGATGAAAAAACTCCGATAATAGGAAACATCTCCCGGTTGTACAGCATAAAAGGTTTCGATTTGATTAAAAAAGCTTTCCCGAAATTGATGGAGATGAACATTCGCCTTGTTATTCTCGGCACAGGCGATAAAACACTTCATCGCTTCCTTGAAGAAGCTGCATTCGATTACAAAGATAAGTTTATTTTTTACCCCGGTTTTGACGATAAATTGGCTCATTTAATTGAAGCCGGTTCCGATATTTACCTAATGCCTTCCAAAACCGAGCCTTGCGGATTGAATCAGATGTACAGCATGGTTTACGGCACAGTCCCAGTAGTTCACGCTACCGGCGGATTGATTGACACGGTGGAAAATTTTGACGAAAAAACCGGCGAAGGCACCGGATTTGTATTCGACAAATATAATGTAACTTCCTTTATCGGCGAACTTAAACGCGCGGTTTCTATCTTTGCGAATAAACCCGATACTTGGGAAAAGATAATGAAAAACGGAATGAAGCAAGACTTTTCCTGGTTGAATTCCGCAAAAAATTACATTGAGCTTTACAATAAAATTATTTAGGAGTAGAATGATTCCCGAAGCTATTTTTCTCGATCGCGACGGAACGATTAATTTTGATTACGGCTATTTGGGAGATGCGGAAAAAGTTGAAATACTTGACGGCGTTTTTGACGGAATGATAAAGTTAAAGGAAAAGTTTCCCGAAATTATTTTTATTGTAATTTCAAACCAAGCCGGAATAGCGCGCGGCTTAATTACTCAGGAACAAGTAAACAATGTCAACGGTAGAATAAATCGGTTATTAAGTGAAAAAGGGATTTCCATTGCAAAATTTTATCATTGTCCCTTTCACCCGGAATTTAGTTCGGAAGAAGATTCAAAATGCAGAAAACCTTCTCCCGAAATGCTCTTTGAAGCCGCAGAAGATTTTAATCTGAATTTAAGCAACACATATTTTATCGGCGATAGACACACAGATATTCAAAGCGGACGGAATGCCGGAACAAAAACAATTTTATTAAAATCGGAAGTTTACCCGAATGAAGAAGAAATTTTGAAAAAAGAAAATGCTCTTCCCGATTTTTCAGCAAATAATTTTTTAGAAGCCGCCGAGTATATTATCGGCGAAGCAAACGGAGGTAATTAGTGTACAAAAATAAATTCATTTACTTATTAGTTCTTCTTCCCCTGCTCGTTTTTTCAGGATGTAACGAAGAGCCTAATAATATCGGGGCGAATCTGCTTCCTCCATCGGATGAGATAAACCTAAGTACGTGGAACACATTAAATAATCCAATCGATGAAAATTCTTTTTTCTTTCGAGATACGATTTCATTAAGCTATTCCAATACTGTTCTTCTCGGTTCATACAATCAGGCAAAAAGTTATCTGCTTGTTAAGTTTTTAATTTCTCTTCCCGATTCAATTAAAAACGCTCTTGCCGCCGATAGCTTAACGTTTGTAGAAGCGTGGCTCAGCTCCGCTATTAAATATAAGCTCGGCGATGGAAGTAATCTCGATTTTACTGCGCATAAAATCAATTCCAATTGGAATGCCGGGACTTTCACTCTCGATAGTTTGGCGTCTCTCGAGTACAACCCGCAAGATGTTTACTTAAGTCAGGAACTTACCGATTCTACTTTCAAATTCCATATTCAGCCCGATGCTCCGAAAGAATGGCTTTATAATCAAGTCAATTCGGATTCGGCTCACAACTATGGAATTTACTTGCAGCCCAACGCCGGAGGCAATCTTATCCTCGGATTTCCCGCTCTTTCATCCGCCCTTTCAACCTCAAGGATAAAATTAACTTGCGTAACTCGAATACTTGGTTCGGCAAAGTTAGACACTCTCGGATTTTACACCAGCGCGGACGTTCATGTTGTCGAGCGACCGATTCCGGCAAATATAACTCACAGAATGCTGCTGCAGGCGGGAACCGGAGTTCGCAGCGGACTCTTTTTCGATTTTTCCTCTTTCCCCAAAAGTACGATTATCAACAAAGCAACACTTAAAATATTTTATGATATTACCGAAGCAGAATTCGGGACTAATAAGTCGGACACTTTAGTGCTTAACGTTTTTGCCGATTCCTCGGCGCGGACATTAAACACGGCTCTCGGGACGGAATATCTTTTTGGAGATTCCACAACGTTTTCCGGCGAATTAACCTCCTTTGTTCAAAAGTGGGTAGATAGTTCCGCCGTAAATCAAGGAATGCAGATTAAATTATCCGATGAAGAAACCACTGCAAATCAGCTTTTGCTTTACGGAGCGGATTATTCCGATTCGACCAAAAGACCTCAATTAGAAATCCTTTACACGAAGATGAGATAAAATGAAAATAATAAATAAACTTTTACCGCTAATTGTTTTGATTACAACTCTTTCCCTTTACGGGCAAAGTTCAATTTACTCGAGATACGGTCTCGGAATTGCAAGCAACGGAGTTTCGGCAAAAACGGCGGCTCTCGGCGGTTCGACAACGGCGCTTTCCGAAACGGATCATCTCGGCACATCCAATCCCGCCGGATGGAATTCCCTAGAGTTA
>CAYLYR010000239.1:0-3302 GCA_964387835.1 uncultured Melioribacter sp. | reverse complement strand
CATTACCGGAAGTGAAGGAACTTTTCACACAATGCAAATGCTTGAATACGGGACTAAAGTTGTTGCCGGCGTAACTCCCGGTAAAGGCGGACAAAAATTCCAAGATTCAATTCCAATTTTTAATACTGTTGCCGATGCCGTTAAGGAAACTAAGGCAGACGCTTCGGCAATTTTTGTTCCCCCGCCATTTGCAGCTGACGCTATTTTAGAGGCGGCTGATGCAGGCGTAAAACTTATTGTTTGTATCACCGAAGGCATTCCCGCCAGAGATATGGTAAAAGTTTACAATGTAATTAAACAGAAAGACGTTAGATTAATCGGACCGAACTGCCCCGGAATTATTTCTCCCGGAAAAGCAAAAATCGGAATCATGCCGGGATTTATTCATAAGAAAGGCAAAATCGGCGTTATCTCACGCTCCGGTACTTTAACTTACGAAGCCGTTAAGCAGCTTACCGATCTTAAAATCGGTCAATCAACTTGTGTTGGAATTGGCGGCGACCCTGTTATCGGCTCTCAGTTTATTGACATTTTAAAACTCTTTAATGAAGATCCTAACACCGACGGAGTAATCATGATTGGTGAAATCGGTGGCTCGGCTGAAGAAGAAGCTGCGAAATGGGTTAAGAAAAATATGAAAAAACCTGTCGTCGGATTTATTGCCGGACGCACAGCGCCTCCCGGACGCCGTATGGGACACGCCGGAGCTATTATTGCCGGCGGCAAAGGCACTGCCGATGAAAAGATGAAAGCTTTGCGTAAAGCAGGTATTCATGTTTCGGAAAGCCCCGCTGAAATCGGAATAACAATGAAAAATGCTTTGGAAAAAGCAGGATTATTACCGAAGAAAAAAACAGCAAAGAAAAAATAAATTTATCTTTATAGTTAATATTCGGGTTGTTTTGAACTTTTGTTTGAAACAACCTTTTTTTATAATTAGTTAAACAAGGAGAAGTAAAATTGGGAAACAGAACATTAGCAATTTTGAAGCCTGATTGCGTTGAAAAAAATCTAATCGGTCAAGTAATTACAAAAATTACGGAAGCCGGATTTAAAATCGTTGCAATGAAAATGACTCGCTTAACCGAAGCTTCGGCAGGCGGTTTTTACGAAGTGCATAAAGAAAGACCTTTTTATGCCGACTTAGTTAAATATATGACTTCCGGTCCCTGTGTTCCGATAGCATTGGAAAAAGAGAATGCGGTTGAAGATTTCAGGAAACTTATCGGCGCTACAAATCCGAAAGAAGCCGAAGAAGGAACAATTAGAAGAATGTACGCCGACAGCATCGAAGCAAATATTGTTCACGGTTCCGATTCCGATGAAAATGCGGCGAAAGAAATTTCTCATTTCTTTTCGCGTAAAGAATTATTGGAAAACTACGGATAAAAATTGCTGACCAAGTGGGAAAAAATTTCGGAAGAAGTTGTTTACAGGAATAATCATTGGATATACAAATTAGACAAATTTGAAATTCCGAACAAAGCAAAGGGTGAATATCATTACGTTCACACTAACGGTTCGACATTGATTATTCCTCTTCTTCCTTCCGGAAAACTTCTCTTCGTAAATCAATTCAGATACCTAATAAACCGCGAAGCTGTCGAATTCCCATGCGGAGTTCTCGAACCGAATCTTTCTCCCGAAGAAAACGCACAAAAAGAGCTGAGAGAAGAAACCGGTTATAAAGCGACTAACTTAATCTACGCCGGTAAATTTATTCCCTACTCCGGAGTAAGCGACGAGATTTGTTATGTCTATATCGGGACGGGATTAAAAGCATCTCCTCTTTCACCTGATGCAACGGAAGAGTTTGAACTTCTTGAAATCTCCATCAACGAATTGGAAAAGCAAATTGAAACCAACCGCATAGAAGACGGCATGACACTTGCGGCATGGCAAATTGCGCAAAATAAAATTAAATTGCTTCCGAGATGAAACGCAAAACGCAAATATTTTTTCTTCTGCTGCTCATTACAAATTCAACATTCTCACAATCACAATTTTTACTCGGAAATGAAAACCTTCTTAAAAATTATAAAGGGATAATCACAAATCAAAGAATCGCTTTACTTATAAATGGGACTTCACTTCTGCAAAACAAAACTCCTCTTCTCGATACATTATTAAAAATGAATGTGAATGTTGTTAAAATCTTTACGCCAGAACACGGATTTAATTTAACACAAGGTCCCGGTGCAGTTGTTAATGATTCGACAATTGCAAATTCGATTCCAGTTATTTCGATTTACGGAAAAAAGAAATCTCCCTCTCAAAAAGATTTGGAAAATGTTGATGCAATTATTTACGACATACAGGACGTCGGCGCAAGGTTTTACACATATATTTCATCATTAAAATTAACAATGAAAGCCGCTGCCCGCGCAGCTATAAAGATAATTGTTTTGGACAGACCCAATCCTCAAAACGCAGATAGAATTGAAGGCGAAATTTTAGAGCCGAAATTCTCTTCTTTTGTAGGCATTGCGCCGATTCCCATCCTTTACGGAATGACAATCGGAGAGCTTGCTAAATTCTTTAAGGAGAACATTCAAATTAAGGAGAATTTGAAAACCGATTTAACCGTCATTCCGATGATAAATTACAAAAGAGATAAATTCTTTAATTATTATTTTACAAATTGGATTAGGACTTCCCCCAACATTCGCACTTACGAAGCGGCTTTACTTTATCCCGGTTTATGTTTTCTCGAAGCTACAAATATTTCGGAAGGTCGCGGAACGGATTATCCGTTTGAACAATTCGGCGCTCCTTTCCTTAAATCAGAAACAATTATTCCTATTTTGAAAAAAGAATTTCCTAAACTCAAATTCGAGACAGTAAAATTTACACCTGTAAAAAGAAAAAATTCTTCCGTTAAATTTGCCGGGAAGTTGTGTAACGGAATTAAGATTAAAATTTTGGATAAGAGTTTTCGTCCGGTTGTTTTCGGGATTAAGCTTCTTAAAATTCTCAAGGATAACTTCCCTTCCGAACTTACGATAAATTACAATTGGCTTAATAAACTTTACGGAAATAGCAACTTGGAGAAGTGCATGAAAAATCAGATTTCCGAAATAAAACTTTGGAACATATTGGAGATGAATCAAAAAAAGTTTAGTGAAATCAGGAAAAGATATTTAATCTATTGATATTTCTTGAACAGTCATTCAATATTCACCGATAACAATTAAATTATGCTTCTACAACCGAGAACGGTTCAGCCAGCTTCGTCAATTTTCTCTTGGAAGATTTACCGTAAATGTGATTTTAATTACATTCGTTTCAAGCAAATATCTTTA
>CAYLYR010000238.1:1148-3364 GCA_964387835.1 uncultured Melioribacter sp. | reverse complement strand
TTGATAAAGAAATAATACAAGCTCCGTAGGAGCGATATGACAATTTCTTAAATCTAAAATTAGTTTTAAGGCTTAAAGGTGTTTTATTTGCTATTGCGTAGATTAATTGAAAAATAACCGAGTAGATAATTCATAATCAAAAAAACCTCGACACCGTAAAGAACCGAGGTCTAAAAGTATTTTCTTATATATATTTGAAAATTAAATCTGTACACCCTTGAGTTTCAATCTGTTCATTGCTCTTGAAAGCGCCGCATCAGCACGAGCAACATCAACATTGTGGGAAGATTTATCCTCCAACCGCTTCTTTGCGCGTTCAAAAGCGGCTTTGGCTCTATCCACGTCAATTTCATCTTCGCTTTCTGCAGCTTCCGCCAGAACAACTACATGGTTATGCTGCACATCGATAGTGCCGCCGCTTACGGCAAAACGCTTTGTGCCGCCATCGGCAAACTGAATTTTCATAACTCCGATACTCAGCGTGCTAAGAATAGGAGCATGATTATAAAGTACTTGAAAACCGCCCAATTCTCCGGGGACAGAGATACTAACGACCTCCTCATCCAATATAGGACGAGAAGGCGTTACTATTTCAAGGTGTAATTTTTTATTATCCATTATGATGCCATTTTCTTAGCTTTTTCAACAGCTTCTTCTATTGTTCCAACATACATAAATGCCATTTCCGGCAAGTCGTCATGTTTTCCTTCAAGGATTTCTTTGAAACTACGAATCGTATCTTCGAGTTTAACATATTTTCCTGCCATTCCCGTAAACTGCTCGGCAACATGGAAAGGCTGACTTAAGAATCTTTCGATTCTTCTTGCACGGCGAACCGTAATCTTATCTTCCTCCGAAAGTTCATCCATACCGAGGATATTAATAATATCTTGTAAATCACGGTAAGCCTGAATAATTTCCTTAACTTGTTTTGCCACTTCATAATGTTCCTGACCGAGGATACTCGGTTCAAGAATTCTTGAAGTTGAATCGAGAGGATCCACAGCGGGATAAATTCCCAACTCGGAAATTCTACGGCTAAGCACCGTTGTCGCATCCAAGTGAGAAAACGTTGTTGCCGGAGCCGGGTCGGTCAAGTCGTCGGCAGGAACATAAATAGCCTGCACGGATGTAATCGAACCATCCTCGGTTGAAGTAATTCTTTCCTGAAGTTCGCCCATTTCCGAAGCTAAGTTCGGTTGATAGCCCACAGCCGAAGGCATACGTCCAAGCAAAGCGCTAACTTCGGAACCTGCTTGTGTGAAACGGAAAATATTATCGATAAACAAAAGCACATCGCGATGTTCAACATCACGGAAATATTCGGCAATCGTCAAACCGGTAAGTCCTACTCTTAAACGCGCTCCGGGAGGCTCGTTCATCTGACCGAAAACAAGCGCCGTTTTATCCAAAACTCCGGATTCTTTCATTTCGAGCCACAAGTCGTTTCCTTCCCTTGTTCTTTCTCCAACACCAGAAAAAACGGAATAACCGCCATGCTGCTTAGCAATGTTATGAATCAGTTCCATAATAATAACGGTTTTACCAACGCCGGCGCCGCCGAATAAACCGGTTTTACCACCTTTGGAGTAAGGTTCGAGAAGATCAATAACCTTAATTCCGGTTTCAAACATTTCCTGACTGGTACCGATTGTTTTAAATTCGGGTGCATGTCTGTGAATATTAAATTTTTGTTTTGTTTTAATTTCGCCCAATCCGTCAATTCCTTCACCGATAACACTAATCAAGCGTCCCAAAGTTTCCGGTCCAACGGGAATAGCAATAGGTTCGCCGGTATCAATTGCTTTCATTCCGCGAACTAATCCGTCGGTTGTATCCATTGCAACAGTACGAACGCGGTTTTCACCGAGATGCTGTTGAACTTCAACTATTAATATTTCTTCCTTACCGTCCGGATCGGTTCTCGGAATATTAATAGCATTATAAATTGCGGGAAGATTATCTTCCGGAAAGTCGATGTCAACTACAGGTCCGATTACTTGGACAATAGTACCTTCGTTATTTGCCATTTTTCACCTTGATAAATTATATGAATTTGTAAATTTAAATAATATGCATTTTATATTCAATAAAGAAAACGATTAAACTTTAATTATCTTGTTTTTTATTGCGAATTTTACCAGTTCGACAGTAGATTTCAGCTGCAATTTCTGTAAAATCCTTGTTTTATGTGTTTCTACGGTTCTTACACTGAT
>CAYLYR010000238.1:0-1138 GCA_964387835.1 uncultured Melioribacter sp. | reverse complement strand
AATTTCACTATTCGATAACCCTTCAACAACAAAAAGCATTACTTCCCTTTCTCTTTCGGTCAGTAATTCGATTAATCCGGCATCATCGTTCTTAACTCGGTTAATGTAACTTCTCGCAATAATCCGACTAATCTCAGCAGGATAATACTCGCCTCCTTCATAAACCGTTTTAATCGCATTAATCAGTTCATCTTTTTTGGAATTTTTAGGTAAGTAACCTCGAGCGCCAACCTTAATCGCGTTAATTACAAAATCTTCATCGGTGAACATGGATAAAATCAAGATACCGAGTTCGGGGTTTGTTTCGTTAAGTTTCTTTGCAATATCTATTCCCGACATATCGGGAAGTGAAATATCAAGCAGTAAAATATCGGGGACTTCATTATTTATAAATTCAAAAAACTCTTTCCCGCTTGCCGCTTCGCCGATAATTGCAATCTCCTCTTCATTTCCCAAAAGAGATTTCAATCCGTCACGGACAATTTCGTGATCGTCAACAAGAAACAACTTTATTTTTCTATCTTTTTTCAATCTATTGAATCAAAAATAATTTTATTTTTAAATATAGTGATTAATCAAAATAATTAATCTTTTTATTGCGATTTCAACTTATTTTTACTTCTTTTTTAATTGTAACGACAATTTTCACACCCTTCTTAGGCTTAGCGTCAATTGCTATCTTCCCTTTAATAATCTTAACTCGTTCAAACATATTTCTTATTCCGTTCCCGTAGCTTACACTTTCCGGATCAAAACCAACGCCGTTATCTTCAATTGATAAAAAAATTTGCGAATCGCTTTCCTTTAGCGCAACAAAGCATTTTTCGGCATCGGAGTATTTAATAACGTTGTTTAAGGCTTCCTGTGTAATTCTGTAAAGATAACTTGTCGTTCGCAAATCGGGAGGATTCTGCAGAATATTTCCTTCATACAAAAAATTGATTTCACTATTTTCAGTCAACTCCAAGCACAATTTTTTTATTGCATTCGATAACCCGAACTCGCTCAACACCGCCGGACGTAAGCCGTTGGAAATTGAACGTATTTCTTCAATGGATTTATCCAATTTGCTGATAACACTTTCGATTATTGTTCCCAACTCCTTAATATCCGCAGCTTCAAGAGCATGCTGAATCTC
>CAYLYR010000237.1:0-3367 GCA_964387835.1 uncultured Melioribacter sp. | reverse complement strand
TGAAGACATCAACAATATCAATATGAAAGGGAACTTCGGACAAAGATGAATAAACCGGAATCGGAGCTTCACCTTTATAGACGGGATTCACTCCGACAACAATGTAGCCGTTATCGGTTAGTAAATGAGCAATGTCGCCGCTTATTCTTCCGGGTTTGTATCCGACAACCGCAATTGTTTTATATTTTTTCAGTATCTCACAAGTAATGTCGTTTTTCATTTTTCCTCATTGTAGTTATCCATTGGGGGACAAGTGCAGAAAAGATTTCTGTCACCGTATGCATTGTCAATTCTATTTACCGCCGGCCAAAATTTATTCTCCTTAATCCACGGTTTCGGGAAAACCGCAATTTCTCTTGAGTAAGGATGCGTCCAAATATCCACAGTAATATCTTCGGCGGTGTGCGGCGAAAATTTCAACGGATTATCAATCTTTGACCAAACGCCGTTCCGAACGTTATCAATTTCCTTTCTTATCGCGATCATCGTTTCAATAAATCTGTCGAGTTCGGCTTTCGATTCGCTTTCCGTTGGTTCCACCATCAACGTGCTATGAACGGGGAAGGAGACTGTCGGAGCGTGAAAGCCGTAATCCATAAGACGTTTGGAAATATCGGTTTCATCAACTTCGGAGTCGTGTTTGAATTCGTGCATATCGAAAATAAGTTCGTGCCCTACGAAGCCCGTTTTTCCTGTGTAAACAACATTGTAGTAATCGGAGAGTTTTACTCGCAAATAATTTGCGCTTAAAATTGCGGCTTCGGTTGCTTTTCTTAATCCTTCCTCTCCCATCATTTTTATGTAAGCGTAAGAAATCGTAAGAATTAAAGCGCTGCCGAAAGGAGCGGAAACCGTTGCGTGTATTGCCTTTCCGGAATCTGATTTTCTGAAATAATGCCCGGGCAGAAACGGTTTTAACTTTTCGTTTACCGCAATAGGACCGGCGCCAGGTCCGCCGCCTCCGTGAGGGATTGCAAATGTTTTGTGCAAATTGAGATGACAAACATCCGCTCCGATTTTTGCCGGACTTGTTAAACCCACTTGTGCATTCATGTTTGCGCCGTCCATGTAAACCAGTCCGCCGTTTGCGTGAATCAGCTCTATCATCTCGGTTATTTCCTGTTCGAAAACTCCATGCGTGGAAGGATACGTAATCATTAAAGCAGCGAGATTATCTTTGTTAGTTTCAACCTTTTCCTTCAAGTCATTCATATCAACATTACCGCTCTCGTCGGTTTTGATTACAACAACTTTCCCTCCGGCAAGAACCGAACTTGCGGGATTTGTACCGTGAGCGGAAGCAGGGATAAGAACAATATTTCTTTCCGGATTACCGTTTGCTTTGTGAAATGCCATTATTACGCTTAGTCCGGTAAATTCTCCCTGTGCTCCGGAATTGGGCTGGAAGGAAACGTCGGCAAATCCTGTAATTGTGCAAAGGTCTTTTTTCAAATCCTCAATCATTTCAAGGTAGCCGGCAGCTTGGTCATCTTGAACAAAAGGATGAATATCTGTAAACTCGCTCCAACTGAGCGGAAACATTTCCGTTGCCGCATTTAACTTCATTGTGCAGGAACCGAGTGAAATCATTGAGTGCGTAAGAGATAAATCTTTCCTCTCCAATTTTTTGATGTAGCGCATCATTTCGGTTTCGCTTCGGTAAGTGTTAAATAGCGGGTGAGTCATGAATTCCGATGTACGCGAAAGTTTTTTATCCCAAGATAATTCTCCCGAGTTGTAAATTGCTTCAATGTCAATCTGCGGAGAACTTTGTCCGGAAATTTCGGCAAAGAGCGTCAAGATTTTCATTACATCTTCCGGTGTTGTCGGTTCGGATAAGGAAATACCGACAAAACCTTCCATATCCCATCTGAAATTCATTCTGCTTTTTAATGAATTAATTTTCAGCTCATCAGCTTGTTGTTTATTTACTTTTACTTTCAGTGTGTCAAAAAACGAACTGTTAGTTTGCTCAAAGCCGAGTTTCCGTAATCCGTTGTTAAGAGCAATAGTCAGTTTATTTATTCTTTTTGCAATTCTTCTTAAACCGTCCGGTCCGTGATAAACTCCGTAAAATCCGGCGATAATGGCAAGAAGCACTTGCGCCGTGCAGATATTGCTTGTCGCCTTTTCACGTTTAATGTGCTGTTCACGCGTTTGCAAAGCCATGCGCAGCGCCCTTTTGCCGGTTCTATCAACCGACACGCCGATTATTCTTCCCGGGAGCTGACGTTTAAATTCTTCTTTTGTCGCAAAGTATGCAGCGTGCGGTCCGCCGAATCCTAAGGGTTGTCCTAAGCGCTGTGAGTTGCCCAGCACAACGTCGGCGCCGATTTCCCCCGGAGGCGTGATTAACGTTAAGCTTAAAATATCCGCAATTACTGCGACAAAAATTCCATTTTCTTTCGCTTTGGCAAAATACTCGGAATAATCTTTTACTTCGCCGTTGCTATCGGGATTCTGCACCAAAATAGCAAAGTAGTCATCGGAGAAATCAAAATCTTCAATCGCCCCGAATTCAGCAATAATATTTCTCGGCTCGGTTCTCGAAAGGATAACATCTTTTGTCTGAGGAAAAATATTTTTATCGATAAAAACTTTTTCGGCTTTTCGTTTATTGCGTTTGCGCGCATTGTGAAGCATCATTACAGCTTCGCCGGCTGCCGTCCCTTCATCAAGAAGAGATGAATTCGCCAAAGCCATTCCCGTTAAATCGGAAATCATTGTCTGGAAGTTCAGGAGAACTTCGAGCCGTCCTTGTGATATCTCAGCTTGGTATGGAGTGTATTGTGTGTACCAGCCCGGATTTTCCACAACGTTCCGCTGAATTACAGAAGGTGTAATTGTCGGGTAATATCCGAGTCCTATGTAGGAATCGTAAACTTTATTTTTGGAAGCAAGTGAACGGAGTTTTTTTAAGATTTCATACTCTGTGTATGGTTTCTCCAAATTTAATTTTTCATCCAATAAAATATGATTGGGAATTGTTTTCTTTATCATTGACTCGACGGAGCTTTCTCCAATGGTTGAAAGCATCTCGCGGATGTCATTTTCCGAAAGTCCAATGTGTCTGCTATAAAATTTCTCGAACATTTTAATTTCCTTCTTTATTCTTAATAATTCTAATCTTAAATATAATGCTATTCGATTTTATTTTATTAAGGAAAGAATAAATTGGCTAAATAATATTTCTTCTGCTGCAGACAATAATAAGGCTCAAAAGGTTGAAAGAGACAAGAATAAAGTAAAAAGAGAAAAGATGAAAAAATTTCAGTTATTTCAACCGAAACGAAGTTCAAAGTTTGTAAAGGACGTGTCATTGCGAGGGACGAAGTCCCGAAGCAATCTCGAGAGTAAATTATTCCGG
>CAYLYR010000236.1:0-3403 GCA_964387835.1 uncultured Melioribacter sp. | reverse complement strand
TAAATGTTTTTCATTAAGTTCGATTTTTAATCTTTTAATGTGAAAAATATTATTTAGCCGTTTTAAAAAATATATGTTAATCATAATAATTATTTCCAGCAAATTGTTTATTTTGAATTACAATAATTTTCACAAGGAGAAAATATGAGCGGAACAAAATCCAACACAACAATATTAGGACTTTTTATATTTCTCGGATTATTTGCTCTCGGTTTTTTAATTGCCAATGCAGCTTTAAAAATCAAGGAATATGAAAGAACAGTTACCGCCAAAGGACTTTCTGAACATGAATACAACGCCGACATTGTAATTTGGCCGATTCGTTTCACGGAAGCTGCGAATAACCTCTCCGTTATCTACGATAAACTCGATTCCGATGTAACAAAAATTAAAGAATACCTTATTAATAAAGGAATACTGGAAAACGAAATTTCCCTCTCACCACCTTCAATTAACGACAAACTTGCCCAAGAATACGGGGGAGAAACCAACTACAGATTCCGCTATACTGCCGTGCAGACTCTGAATGTTTACTCAACCAATGTTAATCTTGTAAGAAGCGTTATGAGTTTGTTATCGGAATTAGGGAAACAGGGAATAGTTTTCAAAAGCGGCGATTACGACACCTCTCCACAGTATATTTTCACTAAGCTAAATGAAGTGAAACCGAAAATGATTGAAGAAGCTACAAAGAAAGCAAGAGAAACAGCAGAAAAATTTGCCGCCGATTCCCACAGCAGACTCGGGAAAATCAAACGTGCATATCAAGGTCAGTTTACTATTTCTCCGAGAGATGATAACAATCCGCAAATAAAAAAAGTAAGAGTTGTAACTACCGTAGAATATTACTTGTCGGATTAGTTCGATTTATTTTAATATTTTCGGACTTACATTAAGTTCCGGATAATCTCCAGCATTTCATCGGATTGCTCCGTAATGCTATGCAATAATGCGAATTGATTTCTCGCTCTAACCAAATTATGCTCGGGATAATTCGTTTTGTAATAAACGTCGTTATTAAAATAATCGGTTAAAAAACGAACACCTTGTTCAAAGACAATCATTTCGGCTCCGAAGACAAGATTCTCTTTTTCAATTGAAGTCAAAATCGAATTGGTTTCTTCCAAAAATCCCGTAGAAAGAGCTTTAAAAATATTTAGACGCATTTTTACTTTTGAAATATCTTTTTCATCCTCCTCCGCCGGACTTGTAAATGTTCGAACCATATCGCCGAAATCGGAAAGAACCGAGCCGGGCATAACCGTATCCAAATCAATAACACAATGAGCGGTATCGGTTTTGTTATCGAGCATAACATTATTAATTTTTGTATCGTTGTGTGTTATTCGCAAAGGAATCGATGCGCTATCATTTAACAGATTGGCTTTTTCGGCTATTCTGAAATTTTCCTTAACTGTTTTGATTTCAGCCGCAGCATTATTTTTTCTTTCGTTACTCGCTTTACTCAGCGCTTCCTCGTATGCTTTAAGCCGCTTACCCAAATTATGGAAATCGGGAATTACAATTTCATAGTCTCTGGAGTCAGCATCGGCAAGCTGTTTCTGAAATTTCCCGAAAGCTTTTGCCGCTTCGTAAGCCTGTTTTTCCGTTTCAACAAAATCAACCGTATAGGAATCGCCGAAAAATTTTGTTAAGCACCAGAAATCCGAGTTTACATCCACGTAAGCAAATTCCCCTGACTTGGTCGGGATAAAAGTCAAAACAAAGTCGTAATAATTTTCAATCCCTTCATCAAGTAATTTTTTAATAATGTGCTCTACGGCTCTTACGGAGTTACCTACAACAGCCCGAGGATTTTTAAAAACATAACGGTTAATTCTTCTTAGAATAAATTTTTCACTTTCAATAGAATTATCTTCTATCAGAAAGGAATCATTAATGTGCCCGTTCCCAAATTTCGCAAAGGAGAACGAATCCCCTTTAACATCAAAACTGTTTACAACCGATTTAATATCATCTAAATTACTACTCATTATTACCTACATTACCCGAGTTCATCAATCGTTTATTATTTCAACTAATTTTTCGGCGGACTTTTCCCAAGTATAATTCTTCATAAATTCGCCGGCTTTTTCTCCTATTTTGCGCGCTTCGTCTCGATGGTGATAAGCATATTCAATTTGTGCAATCAGTTCATCCAAATCGGGGTCATACCAGTCAGCCCAAAGAGTTTGGTCGTTACCGTAAAGTTTAAACGGCTTATGATCTTTAACCAGCAAAGCATGGTTCTCATCAAGCACATCTTTCTGTCCGGTGTTATAAGCTGCCACAACAGGCTTTGCGCAAGCCATATATTCCATCAGAACAAGGTTGGTTCCTCCTTCGCATCTGTTCGGGAAAACGCCCAAATCCGTTTTGGCATACAAATCTCTCAATTTTGTATTCTGCACAACATCAAGTGTAATTATCTTTTCCGAGTCAATTCCGTTAATGGAATAAATATGATTCATCTTATCCGCCCAAGTTTCCCCTTTGTTTTCGTAGTTAAAAGTCGGGGCATAATGATAAAGCTCCATTGATTGCGGCCAGAAATTGTACCACGCATTTATTAAAACAATGTCGTCATACTTCTGCTGCAGGGTTTTAACCGCGCGTAGTACAAGGTCCTGCCCTTTTCTTAATTCAAACTTACCGCCGGAAAATATCACAAACAGATTCTCATCTTTCTTCTCTCTAATCGGGAAAAATAACTCGGGGTCTATCCCTTGTATTAGAACATCCGAGTTGTCAATCCCGACTTCTTGCAGTTTTTCCAAATTCCAGCTGGAGCCGCCGATAACTTTATCATATCGTTCGGCATTATTAACCGAAGTAATGTTCAATTCATTTTCAAAAAAAGTGTAGCCGTAATTTTGGTCGCCCCAAATGCGCGCAAGAGGGACAAAATCGATTCCCGTTAACGCATGAAAAACTTTCCCCTCAACTTTTTTCATCTTGCTCGGGTCATCGTTTTCAAAGTCCCACATTTTTGTATTGGGATAAAATTTAGGAACTTCCTTTTTCAGATAGTTGCTGCAGACTCCCCAACCGAAATTCTCGCCTTTAGAGAGCGCCAAATATAATTCTTTATTCATTTTAAAATTCCCTTGTTGTGCATAAAAGAATCTTCAATCTATAATTTTGATTATTCTTAATTACACCATTGTCCAAGTTCCGTTTGATAATTGAAATTCTTTATATGATTTTCTCAAACAAGAACATCTCTAAATTATTAATAATCAAGCAGTTTTTATAATTCCGTTTTTGTTTTTCTTCTCTTTTAACTACTAATAAAAATTAACTTCACAAAATAAACATAATTTATTTTCTCAATCGGATTTTCGTTAACTCGGCTAATTCGTTTCTAGCGGCAAGAAAAGCATCATCCCACTTCCCCGATTGT
>CAYLYR010000235.1:0-3432 GCA_964387835.1 uncultured Melioribacter sp. | reverse complement strand
TATGCCGGAACCGATTCATCGGTGATTCGGCAACTTCAACGATTCACGAATTAGTGGCTAATTGCTTTTAAACTTCCAACTTCATGAACTTTTTACTCATTCCTCTTTTCTCTTTTTACTTTTATCTTTATTCTTTTATCTTTCATCCTTTCGGTTCAACCCAATCGCCATTTTCTTTTATTAGTTTTATTAATTCCTCAACTGCGGTATCCGCCGGAATGTTTCTCATGACAACCTTTTGCCCTTTGTAAAGTGTAATCTTTCCGTGTCCGGAGCCGACATAGCCGTAATCGGCGTCAGCCATTTCACCCGGTCCGTTAACGATGCAGCCCATTATTCCGATTTTAACGCCTTTAAGATGCGAGGTTTTTTCTCTGATTTTTCCGGTAACTTCAACCAAATCAAAAAGCGTTCTTCCGCACGAAGGGCATGAAATATACTCGGTTTTTGAAATTCTGACTCTTGCCGCCTGCAGAATACCGAACATTACCTCGTTAATATATTTGTATGTTATTTCATTGTTAGCGGCTCTCGCCCAAACGCCGTCTCCGTAGCCTTCAAGAAAAACCGCTCCGAAATCTATTGAAGAATAGATTAAAAACTTCTCCTTTTGCAAATGCGAATAATCATGCGAAAGAATAACGGGATTTTTCACCTTTAATTTATCCAATTCAAAAAATGCTCGTCTAACATCAAGAACAAAATTCTCCCGGTGCGAAATAATCTTAAAAATTATTTGTTTATCCCCGGCAACCTCGTTGAACTTATCGGAATAAATATCATCTGTCGATAATTCCACAACCGTTGGACCCGAGAGAACTTTTTCCTCTATTTCCGAAAACCGCACAAAAGGAATAACGTTAACGCCCGGAATTTCTCTCTCCGAAATTACAATCAACCCGCGGGGAATTTTACATTTCACGTCCGCTTTCCCAATAAAAACAGCGTCTGCAGCAATATCCGACTTGTTATACTTGCTTAAGATATTATTGTAGCCGTAACCGATTGCCGCAAGCTCAAGTTCGGTTATTTCATCTTTATCGGACAAATCCGCAATAACAGCCGGAGAGTTTTTTCCGCCGAATCTCATGACTGTTGTAGTTTCTCTTTTGGAATAGACGAAAGGATTTTTTACTTCAAAATCAATCGGAGGAATTCCTTCGTCCGATTTACGATTCGAATATCTCTCTGCAATAATCGCAGCAACAGGTAATTCATTTTCCGGCGGCTCCGTGAGTGAAACTCGAATCGTATCGCCTATGCCGTCTTCAAGTAAAGCGCCGATTCCCACGGCTGATTTTATTCTTCCCTCCATTCCGTCGCCTGCTTCCGTAACACCGAGATGCAGCGGATAATCCCAGCCTTCTTCAATCATCCTTTTCATAAGAAGTCTGTAGGCGGCAACCATAACTCCGGTATTACTCGACTTCATCGAAAGGACAAGGTCATTGAAATTCAGTTTTCGGCAAACGTTAATAAACTCTGCCGCGGATTCAACCATCCCTTCCGGTGTGTCGCCGTAACGGAGAACAATTCTTTCCGAAAGCGAGCCGTGGTTTGTCCCGATTCGCATTGCCGTTCCGTTAGCTTTACAGATTTCAACCAATGGAGAAAATTTTTCCTCGATTTTATCAATTTCGTATTGATATTCTTCGTCAGTGTATTCGCTCTTATCCCCAATTTTTTTATCGATGTAGTTACCCGGATTTACTCTAACCTTCTCAACAATTTGAGCCGCTACTTCGGCGGCATTAGGAGTAAAATGAATATCCGCAATCAGCGGAACGTAAACTCCCCGCTTGGAAAGCTCCGATTTTATTGCTCTCAGGTTTTCCGCATCCTTAACAGATGGAGCCGTTATCCTCACATATTCCGCCCCTGCATTTATCATTCTTATTACCTCGGCTGCAGTTGACTCGGTATTCATCGTGTCGGTAGTGGTCATTGATTGAATTCGAATGGGATTTTTCCCTCCGAGCGGAAGATTGCCGACATTTACTTCAAGTGTTGCAAATCTTTTATATTCCGTTAAACTCACATTGTACTTATAACTTTTCATTTTATAATTGTCCTATCGGCAAAAATCATTTTAAGCGTATCGTTAATTGCCGTATCTGTTCTGGTTGAAAAAATATTACCGGATGAAACAATATCCGAATCGACAGGAGAAAATCCTGTACGAACATAAAACTTCTTACAAAATTCCGAAGAGGAGATCTCACCTTTAAGTTTTGTCGAATTTGCAAAAATCACCGACCCGCTCTTAATCGTAAAGATAAACTTCTCGCGTAAATCGAATTTTTTGATTATTCTTTCCAAAACCGAATTCCCATGATTTTCCATTCCATTTTCACAGCCGATAACAATCAAGCCGTCAAAATTAACCGAGTTCACATTAAAATAGTTTACATCGGGCTGGATTTTCATTCCGCGTGAACCGGAAGCAATGTTATTGCTATCCGATACTATGAACAAGTTTAATCGGTTTTGAACTGCCGAGTTCCGTAAAACCGAAAACCCGACTTGATCGAAATTTTTATTCGGTATAAATAATAAAACGTTTATCAAACTCTCTTCTTTCCGGAAATTTTAGAAACAAAATATAATGAATTGAATTAATTATTTGGAAGTATTAAATATTGTAGAGACCATAAATGTTTATTTGATTGGACGGATTAACATTCCACTCCTACGAAGATTTGGTTCTAATCCTTAAAGCTACTTTTCAATAACATTATGCTGAAGCGCAAACTTTACAAGAGAGGTAATATCCTTCAGATTTAGTTTTTTCATTATTCTGCTTCTGTAAGTCTCTACGGTTTTATCGGAAAGGAATAATAACGCTGCAATTTCTTTGGAGCTTTTTCCTTCGGCAACAAGCTGCAAAACCTCCTTTTCTCTTTTGCTCAATTTCTCCAGCGGACTTCCGGAATCTTTGCCGAGACGCTCATTTATATAAGCATCAATCACCGTATCATCAACTTTACGTGATAAATATCGATGACCGGAAAGAACGCTTCTAATAGAGGAAATCACTTCTTTCCCCACGGATTCTTTAAGCAAATACCCTTTTGCGCCTGCTTTCAGTGCACGAAAAATACTCTCGGAATCTCCCAACATCGAGAGAATAATAATCTTGGCATCAGGAAATTCATCAATAATTCGAGCAGTTGCTTCAATACCGTTGAGCAAGGGCATACTTATATCCATAAGAACAATATCGGGCGAAAATTCCCGAACAAGGCTTAGCGCGTCCAAACCATTTTCGGCGGTTCCAATAACCGCGAAATCATCCTCTGTTTCTAACAACAGCTTCAGTCCTTCTCGGACAACAGCATGGTCGTCTGCTATAATTATCCTATTTTTCATAAGCCGATTTACTTAAAATAATTATTACTTCGGTTCCTTCTCCGGGAGCGCTATCGATTTTCA
>CAYLYR010000234.1:0-3443 GCA_964387835.1 uncultured Melioribacter sp. | reverse complement strand
ATCGATAAAATGCATTGGCAACCGCGCCTGCTGTCGGCACAAGTCCGATTTCCCCAACGCCCTTTGCGCCGTGAGGTCCATGCGGGTCAGGCACTTCCACACCGATAACTTCTATCTCAGGCGTCTCCTTAGCGCGTAGAATTCCAAGTTTGCGCAAATTAAAACTTTTCGGAATTCCCCCTTCGAGTACGAGTTCTTCCGAGATTGCATACCCCAAACCCATGTGCACCGAGCCTTCGATTTGTCCCTCGAAAAGTGTCGGATTAATAATCTTTCCGGCATCGTGCGCCGCTACGATTTTCTCTATTTCACCGCTTTCATTCAGAATTACTACTTGCGCGGCGTAACTGTATGAATAGTGCGTAATCACTTCCGGCGCGTCTGCACCCGGTTTTGTAGTCCAATCGCAAACCCAAGTTCCGCTGTAAAGTTTTCCCGTAAGTTCTGCAAGAGACTTCGTTTTCAAATCTTCCTTCAGTTTAACGCAAGCTTCACGAATAGAATTACCCACGAGTGAAGTCGCGCGCGAAGCTGTCGTCATTCCCGCCGCCGCTTCCGATTTCGTATCTGTCTTAACTTCAACAATATTCGGGTCAATACCCGTTTCCTCGCAGAAAAACTGCAGCGCCATTGTGTTTACTCCCTGTCCCATTTCCGTCCAGCCGTGATAAAGAACGACGCGGTCTTCCGATACAATTTGAATTTTTACCGTACTGTCGTCCGGCATCCCGTTGCCGATTCCGGTATTTTTTATGCCGCAGGCAATGCCGGCGTATTTTGCATTATTAAAAATATCTTTTACCGCAAGGAGAGTTTCGCGCACGCCTACCGCAGCTTTGAGTATTTGTCCGGTTGAAGTCGTATCACCGTTTTTCAAAGCATTATTGTAGCGAAATTCCCAGCGGTCGAATCCGCCCTGAACGCACAAATCCTCAACCGCGCTTTCCATTGCAAAAGTTGCCTGATTTGCGCCGAAGCCGCGCATGGCGCCGCAAGGCAAGTTGTTTGTGTAAACTGTTTTTGCAGTAAGTTTCACATTCGGAACCATGTAGCCGCCTGTTGCGTGTCCCGCCGCGCGTTCAAGCACTTTCATTCCCACGGAAGCGTAAGCGCCTGTATCTCCGACAATATCGGCTTCAAGGAAAGTCAATTTCCCTTCGGCGTCGCAGCCGAGTTCGTATTCCAACTTTATCGGATGCCGTTTGATTGACATTCTAATCGATTCTTCACGAGTGAGAGTTATTTTAACAGGCTGCTGCAATTTGTAAGCTGCAAGCGCGGAATGATGCTGAACGGTTAAATCTTCCTTTCCGCCGAAGCCGCCGCCGTTCGGGACAAGTATTACATGGACTTTCTCTTCCGGCAAGGATAAAACCCGCGCGATTTCCTTGCGGTCTTCGTAAATGCCTTGCCCTTGCGAATAAACCAATACTCCGTCTTCTTCAGGCAGAGCAACCGCCGATTCCGGTTCCAAGTAAGCGTGTTCAATCATTTGAGTTTGGTAAACTCCGCGTGAAATATACGCTGAATTTCTCCGCGCCGCCGCAATATCGCCCCTCTCTATCTCGGTAACATCAAGCAGATTTCCTTTCGGATGAAGTTTAGGCGCGTCCGGTTCGAGGGCTTTTTCCGTAGTGGTTACCGGTTCGAGGACTTCATATTCAACTTCGATTAATTCCTTTGCCTGCCTTGCTATTTTTTTGTCTTCGGCAACAACAAGAGCAAGAACGTCTCCGATGTAGTGAGTTATTTCCCCTTCGTCAATCATCATCGGCCAATCTTTTACGATTAGTCCAACCATCCGTTCACCGGGAATATCTTTTGCCGTGAAAACCGCTTTAACGCCTTCGAGAGCTTCCGCTTTTTTTGTGTCGATTCTTAACACTTTTGCGCGCGGATGATCGCCGTAGCGAAACGCTCCGTATAGCATATTGTCGATACGTAAATCATCAACAAACGGGGCTTTACCCAAAACATATTCTTCAGCCTTATATTTCGGTTCTCGTTTCCCTACTTTTCCGATTTTCTTCGGCGCGGGAATTTCCTCTCCGCTGCGAATTGCTTCGGCGGCGTATTCTATTGAATCGATAATCTTTTTGTAGCCGGTGCAGCGGCACAAATTTCTGTTAATTGCTTTCTCGATTTCGTCCCGCGTCGGATTCGGATTATTTTCGAGTAATATTTTCGCATTCATCACAATGCCGGGCGTGCAGAATCCGCATTGAACTCCCCCTTTGACGACGAACGCATTTGCAAAAACACGCTGTTTGTATTCCTCTATTCCTTCAACCGTAACGATTTCAGCGCCTTCTATTTTTTTCATTGGAGTAGCGCAGGAAAGGGATGATTTTCCGTTTATTTCCACTGAACATGCGCCGCAAGTCCCTTGTCCCGAACAACCATCCTTAACTGAAGTTATGTTTTCAATTTCACGTAAATATGTTAAAAGGGAAAGATTCTCATCTCCCGAAAATTCTTTTTCGATGCCGTTTAGATAAAATTTCATTTTATTCTCAATAATTATTATGATTGACTAAATAACGCATTATTTTTCAAATTAAGATAAAGATAGTAGAGTTCCGCAATTTTTTTCAAATCGAAAACAACTTCTTTTTTAGATTTCCCGCTGACGACGGAGAAATCATCCGGCGAAACTTCAAGATGTAAATCTTCGGATTCAAACACAAGTAGATTGCCGCTTACGCTTAATACTTCTTCAACGCCCGATTTATGATAAATTTTATTTCCTTGCATAAAATAACAATCATCTTCCTGCAGATAAGCATGTTTGTTCAGATAAAATGTCGGCTTTGTTTTATATGGCGCGCCGGCAGTCGGGCAAAAGGTTTCGCAGTTACCGCATTCGTTGCAAAAATCTCCCACATTCACAATCTGCACATTTTGTTCTATGCGGAAAGTTTTACTCTTAATCGTTTCAATGTTCTTCCCATTTATTTTTATTACGGGATATTTAACTTCAAACTTCTCTGCATCGTAGGAAACATTAGCAAGATTGGGGCAATCGGAAACGCATATATTGCAGACATCATTACAAAGCATGCAGCGCGACGCTTCTTCCATTGCCGATTCGTCGTCAAGCGGGGGATGTACAAGCTCGAATGTAAATCTTTTTTCCAATGGAATAACGGGGATCTTTTTGCCGGGAATTTTGCGGGAAATAAGATTTTGGAAATAATCCTTGCTAAGATTTTTCTCAATTTTGAGCGGAGAGAAATCTTTCTGCGAATCGGAGCGCTTTATTATTTCTTCCGCAGTATATTTTCCATCGGCAATCGCATTAATTAAAGTATCCGCGCCGCGAATAACATCGCCGCCCGCAAATACGTTAGGGAATTGTGTTTCGCGGGTTACATTGTCAACTTTAAGCTCACGTTCGGGAAGAAAATCCAGCTCCACGTCTTGCCCGATTGCGGTAATAATCG
>CAYLYR010000233.1:0-3446 GCA_964387835.1 uncultured Melioribacter sp. | reverse complement strand
ACTTTCGTTAACACAAATGCAGCAGAGTGATAACGCTCAAAGCAGAAACGTTTTTACTACTCGTTTCCAAGGCATCAGGTTCGGCGTTCCGCTCAAACATGATTACGGAATTGTTCTTGCATTCTTCCTCGAGCCGTTAACCTTTGTAGATTATTCCGTACAAAAAAACTACACTTCCGATGATTTCGGCAACTACGATTTGAAATATTCGGGAGAAGGGGGTTTATCTAAATTCGGTTTCGGATTAACCTACAAACTTCCGTTTGATGTCGCACTCGGGGCAACTTTTGATTACTACTCCGGTTCTACCAACTACAAATCCGAACTTATTTTCAATGATTTTTCAGGATATAAAAACTCTACTTTGACCAAAAAGTTCGATCAGCGCGGCTTAGGTTTTACGGTAGGCGCAATTTCCAATAATTTTGCGGATTTTCTTAATGATAAAAGTGTAGTTTCCGATTTACGGTTTGGATTTACATACCGATATATTCCCAAAGTAATTATCGACACGTTTCTCGTTGTTAAATCGAGCGTTGAAGAAATTACTACCGCGCATGATGTTGTCGATTCTAAAATCCCCTACGATTTATCTTTTGGCATGAAAATGGTTCTGCATAAATCAACAACATTACTTACTGACTTTGAATTTTCGCCTTGGTCTAAATTTAAAATGGCTGACATTCTCGGAACAAATTTTACAGATAGAGAGAAGTTGACAATCGGCTTGGAGTATAAGGATATGAGGAAAAAGACAAAAACATTTTTGCAAAAACTTTCATATAGAGGAAGTTTTTCATATAAAAAAATGAAATATTTGGTTAACAATAATCAAATAAACGAATACGCTGCAGGCATTGGATTGGGAATACCTATTAATTTTGATGATATTCTCGATTTGTCGATTCGTTTCGGTCAAAGAGGAACAACCGATTTCGGTTTGGTTTCCGAAAAATTTGTTACTTTTGGAGTTTCCCTCTCGTTCGGGGAAAGATGGTTTTTTAGAAGAAGATAATTAACTTAGGAGACACCTACGATGAAAAAAATGATTGCTTTGCTCGGCTTGGCATTAACGCTGTTGTTTATTGCACCCGTTAAAGATTTGAAAGCGGAAAATTTTCTGCTTAAAAATGAAATTTCCGCTGCCGACAGTATGAACCTGATGGCTGAATTCAGTCTGTTTTACGAATATTATAAAAACAAAGATTTCAAAAGCGCTCTGCCTTACGGTTGGGAAATAATCAACAGAAATCCCAAACCGTTTCTGCGTTATCATCCTTTCACCAAAATGGCGGATATGTTATGGTTTATGCACGATTCCGTTGCGACAACACCCGATGAAAAGTTAGCTTACGCCGATACTTTAATCTACGCATTAAATTTAGGAATGAAGTATATCAAGGATTCGGTTAAACTTTCCGATTTTCATAAAATGGAAGGAGTTGTTTTTGAAACTTGGTACGAGCCTTCAGAAATTGATTCCGCCGTTTCCCATTACGAGAAAGCATTAGCTCTGAATCCGAAACTTGAAGATTACTACAAAGACAGATTAGGTTTACTTTACATTAAGCTTTCTGAAAATGATGACAGCTACAAAATGAAAGCGCTTCAGCTTTATTCGGCAATGTCCGAACAAGAGCCTTCAAATCCTACTTGGATTAAAAGAATCGAAGGACTTGCCGATAACATCGACGAGTTGATCGACATCACCAAAAAAGCTTGGGATTTGGATAAAGGAAATGCGGAAAAAGCTTGGAAATACGCTTCCCTTTGTATTAAAGCCGAAGAATATGAAAAGGCAATTGAGCCGCTTCAGTTTTTAATTAATAAATCTCCTGAAGTTGTTAACTACAGAGTAGAACTTGCGCGCGCTTATACGAAATTGGAAAAATTCCATGACGCTCTTAAAGAATATAAAGAATTGATGAAACTCGATCCGAAAAATCGGGATTATTATGTAAATACGGCTATTATTTACAAAGATATGGATCAGCTTTCCGTAGCTCGCTCCTACCTTGAAAAAGCAATGAAAGTTGACCCGACATGGGATTATCCGCATTACGTTCTCGGTACGATATACGAACAAGCAGCACGCGGTTGTAAATTCGATTTTGATGCGAAATTGGTTTACCTATTAGCAAGAAACGAATATAAAAAAGCCGTAAGATTAAAAGGAACTTATGCCTCTGTAGCCGCGGAAAGAGTTTCGGCGCTTAAAGATTCCGTTCCGCAAAAGGAAGATTATTTCTTCCGTAAATTAAAAACCGGCGACAAAGTAAAAATTGCCGGTCAGTGTTTCGGCTGGATTAAAAGAAGCGTTATTGTACCTTAAACAAAAAGGAAATTAAAAATGTTAAAATATTTGAAAAATGATCCTGAAATATTTAAGATTGCAAATTATGAGCTTGACAGACAAGAACATTACCTTGAGTTAATCGCCTCGGAAAACTTTGTTAGTCTGCCGGTTTTGGAAGCCGCCGGTTCCGTTTTAACAAATAAGTACGCCGAGGGTTATCCCGGAAAACGTTACTACGGCGGATGCGAATTTGTCGATATGGCTGAAGAGCTTGCCCGTGAACGATTAAAAAAACTTTTCGGCGCCGAATATGTTAACGTACAGCCTCACAGCGGTTCGCAGGCAAATATGGCGGTTTACATGACTTTATTAAACCCGGGCGATACTATACTCGGTTTAAGTCTTGACCATGGCGGACATTTAACGCACGGCTCAACCGTAAACTTCTCAGGCAAAATTTACCGCTCCGTCGGATACCCTCTTAACAAAGAGACCAAAACGCTTGATTACAACATAATTGAAGAGCTTGCAGTTAAGGAAAAGCCTAAAATTATAGTTGCCGGCGCAAGCGCTTATTCCCGCGATTGGGATTTTGCCAAATTCCGTGAAATTGCCGACAAAGTAGGCGCTTTTCTCATGGCGGATATTGCTCATCCCGCCGGATTAATTGCAAAAGGTTTTCTCAACAATCCTCTTCCTTACTGCGACGTTGTTACGACTACAACCCACAAAACTTTGCGCGGTCCTCGAGGAGGCGTTATCATGATGGGAAAGGACAGAGAAAATCCTCTCGGAATTAAAACACTGAAAGGAGACAGACTTAAATTGATGTCCGAACTCTTTGACAGTACCGTTATGCCGGGAATTCAAGGCGGTCCGTTGATGCACATCATAATGGCAAAAGCCGTTGCCTTCGGCGAAGCTCTGCAGGATTCCTTTAAGGATTACATCGAACAAGTTATTAAAAACGCAAAGAGATTATCGGAAAAATTGATGGAGAAAGATTTCGATATTATCTCGGGCGGAACGGATAATCATTTGATGTTAATCGATTTAACGAACAAAGGAATCAGCGGCAAAAAAACCGAGAAAGCTCTTGAGAAAGCCGGAATTACGGTTAATAAAAATATGATTCCGTTCGACACGAAAA
>CAYLYR010000232.1:0-3447 GCA_964387835.1 uncultured Melioribacter sp. | reverse complement strand
GATATTATTTACGGAACAACGTTTGATAACGGAACGCTCTGTTCATCCGAACAAGCAATGATTGTTGACAGACCGGTAAAGGAAAAAGTTATTGAAGAAGCTAAACGAAACGGAGCTTATTTTGTAAGTGAAAGTGAAAAGGAAAAACTTGCTTCCGTTATTGAAAAAGGGGGAAGAATAAATCCAGGAGTTGTGGGCAAACCGGCAACTTACATTGCTAATCTTGCAGGCTTTGAAGTTCCTGCAGATACAAAAGCTCTTGTGGCTTTCTGCGAGGAAGTAGGACCTCATGAACCTCTTTCCCGCGAAAAACTTTCTCCTGTCCTTGCATTTTATACTGTTGACGGCTGGTTGGAAGGATGTCATAAATCGATTGAAATTTTGCGCTACGGCGGAGTAGGGCACACATTGTCCATTCACTCGAACGATAA
The DNA here is from genome assembly GCA_964387835.1 of uncultured Melioribacter sp. Lineage (GTDB taxonomy): Bacteria > Bacteroidota > Ignavibacteria > Ignavibacteriales > Melioribacteraceae > WGAL01. The sequence continues at coordinate 3,016 of CAYLYR010000232.1, read as the reverse complement.
AGATATTATTATGAAATTCGCTTTGGAAAAACCTGCTTTCAGAATTGTGGTTAATACTCCGAGTTCACTCGGCGCGGTTGGTTACACAACGGCATTAATGCCTTCTCTGACGCTTGGCGTAGGGACTTGGGCAGGGTCGAGTATCTCGGAAAATGTTACGGCAAAACATTTGGTAAACATTAAAACTCTTGCCTTTGAAGTAAACCCGATTCATTCCGGGCATTCGATTTCATCTTATGAGACAGCCGGCGGATTTGTAAAATCGGAGGAGAAAGGCTTTACTTCCACGATTGAGGATAGACTTTTGGCGCGCGCGGGAAATCCGGTTGTTAATCCTTTCCTTAATAAAAAGCCGAACACAACTCCAACCGGCGGCGACATTAAATTAGGTGAGAATATCACCGAAAGTGAAGTTCAGAAAATCATCAGAGATTTTTTAGATAAGTAGTTTTATGAAAGGGTAACTTGCTTCGGTAGGTTACCCTTTGTTCATACCGCAATTTCATTTCACAAATAAAGGGAATCAATCTTATGTTTGAAAAACAAAAACTTGTAGATAAATTTATAACGGAAAATAATATTGAAGCGGATTTTATGGTTAGAACTCTCGATGTGATTTCCGAGCTTGGTGAAGTTTCCAAAGAGATTTTAAAAGGAACCGATTACGGAAAAACGTCTCTTGCCATTAATGAAAAAATCATTATGGAGATGGGCGATTTAATATTCTCAACATTGGCGCTTGCAAATTCCCTTGAAGTTAACTTGGACTTTGCTCTGGAAAAAGCAATTGAAAAATATAAGATGCGTTTGCGGAAAGGTTCTCCCGGTTCGGAAAACGATTGATTATCGGTAATGAAAGAGAAAAAACTCATAGAGGAAAAATTGTTGTCGATCCCGAAGCGTCCCGGCGTTTATCAATTTAAGGATGAAAAAGGGAGTGTAATTTATGTAGGGAAAGCGATAAATCTGCGCAGCAGAGTTTTCTCTTATTTTCGGGAAAAGGTCGATTCTCCCAAAACTGCAGCGTTGGTAAAAAAAATATCGGACTTGGAAATAATAGTTACCGAAAATGAGATAGAAGCGCTTGTGCTTGAAAATAATCTGATAAAACAATTTTCTCCCCGATACAATGTTTTGCTAAAAGATGGAAAATCTTATCCTTATATCAGAGTTACGAACGAACCTTATCCGCAGATATTTGCAACACGCGATATTGTGCGGGACGGCTCGAAGTATTTCGGTCCTTACACGGATGTGAAATCGATGCGCCAATCTTTAAGAATGATTAATAAAATTTTTAAGATTCGCAGCTGCAAATATCACATTGACGACGAAGTAATTCGTGCCGGAAAAATAAAGGTTTGCCTCGATTATCATATTAAAAAGTGCGATGGACCGTGCGAAGGGTTAATTTCCAAAAGCGCTTACGGAGAAATGGTAAACCATGTTGTGCAGGTTCTTAAAGGAAAAACAGATGAGCTGATAGCCGATTTAGAGCGTGAGATGAATGCCGCTGCCGAAAATCTTGAGTTTGAAAGAGCGGGGGAAATTAGGGATAAGATTGAAAAGTTGAAAGTTTATAATGCCAAGCAAAAGGTCGTTTCGGTTGATAATGAAGACCGCGACATTGTTACGGTTGCAAATGAAGATAAAGATGCGGCATGCACAATTTTAAATGTAAGAGGCGGAAAGCTTGTCGGGAAAAAACAGTTGAAATTGAGCGTTAATCTTAAGCAGAGCGAAGAAGAAATATTAGCCGAAGCTTTAAGATTTTATTACAGCGAATTTGTGGATATTCCCCGTGAAATTCTTCTCGAATGTAAGCCCGATAATGAGGAAACAATTGTGAAGTGGCTTAACACCAAAAGTGAAAGGAAGGTCAGGTTTATCGTTCCTCAGAGAGAAAGTGAAAAAAAATCTCTACTTCGCATGTGTAAACAAAATGCAATTTTGTCGTTAAAGGATATTCAGCTTCAGAGGATGAAAAGGGAGGGAGATATTCCGCATGTTCTTACTGCATTGAAGAGGGATTTGCATTTGAAGAAGCCGCCGGTTAAGATTGAGTGCTTTGATATTTCCAACATTCAGGGAAGCGATACCGTTGCGAGCATGGTTGTTTTTGTTAACGGAAAGCCAAAAAAAAGTTTGTACAGAAAATTTATAATTAAGTCCGTTAGCGGTCCTGATGATTTTGCGAGTATGGAAGAGGTTATTGAAAGGCGGTACAGTCGATTGAAGAGTGAAAATCTTCCTTTCCCCGATTTAATTATGGTTGACGGCGGTAAGGGGCAGCTTTCCAGCGCGGTTAAAATCCTCAAGGAGTTGGGGGTTAAGAATCAGGAAATTATAGGTTTGGCAAAACGACTTGAAGAGGTTTTCCTCCCTGGGATTTCGGAGCCGCAGACGATTCCGAAAACTTCATCGAGTTTAAAATTACTACAGCACGTGCGGGACGAAGCGCATCGTTCTGCAATTACATTTCACAGACAAAGAAGGAGTAAGCGGACGTTAACTTCGGAATTGCTTGAGATTAAAGGAATTGGGAAAACGCTTGCTGAAAAGTTGCTTACTTATTTTAACAGCATCGATGAAATAAGGAGTTCAAGTGTTGAGGAGTTGGAAAAGGTAATCGGGAAAGCAAAAGCGGAGTTGGTCTTTAATTTTTACCGGCAGCGTAAATCGGATTAATGAACATAAAATGTTTTTAGTAATTTTTATTTTTTTTACGTGTCATTAACCAACTGATTCATCCTTCCCCGTAAACCTCCGAGGTTTGACAAACCACGGAGGTTTAGCTTAGGTTTTTGCATTTTACGCAAACTTGCACAACATTAAAAACTGATGAATCGGTTACGACACATTTTGTTTTTTGCATCCGCCCAATGGATAAATCCATTGGTTAACGGAAATGAACTGACTGATGAAAACCAAATTTTGCTGTCATTTCGACCTGAGCGAAGCGAAGGGAGAAATCTTAAAAACAATAAAAACACCGTCATTGCGAGAAAATAAAAAC
>CAYLYR010000231.1:0-3577 GCA_964387835.1 uncultured Melioribacter sp. | reverse complement strand
AATGCCCAATACCGCTATCGCTATCGGAGAATCTATGACTTGTTTAAGCGGAGACGGTGAAAACAATGAGAACCTCAATGACGCCGAAATAATTTTTAACGCAGTCGGTAAAACCTTTGTATTAAAAGAGGAACTGATGATTCCGGCAACGGCTCTTGTGGCTTGCGGAGTTGCGTTTTTTCTGCGCGCGGTTAGGGCGGCTTCACAAGGAGGGGTTGAAGTCGGTTTTCATGCCGAGGATGCAATAATGATGGCTGCTCAAACGGCGAAAGGCGCTGCTTCTCTAATACTTGAAGATGGACTTCATCCTGAAAGCGAAGTCGATAAAGTTACTACTCCGCAAGGCTGTACGATTTCCGGATTGAACCAGATGGAGCACAACGGATTTAGTTCCGCAATGATAAAAGGTATTACCACGGCGGCGGAAAAGTGTCTGAAAATTTAACCGCCTGCCGAAACTAAACTTTGCTTTCAAGCATTACTACCGGAAGTATCATCTCTTCCATTGATATTCCGCCGTGCTGAAAAGTATCTTTGTAATGACTTAAATAGTAATGATAGTCGGTCGGGTAAACAAAGTAGTAATCTTCCTTAGCGATAATATAGCTTGTTGTAACGCCTAAAGATGGGAGTTTGTAATCACTCGGATTCTTCATATACATTGCATGTTTATCGTCAACTTTTAAATTTCGCCCGTACTTAAAACGTAAATTTTTAGCGGCATATTTATCGCCCAAAACCTTTGCGCCCCGCATTGCTCTTATGCTTCCGTGATCCGTAGTTAATATGATTTTGGCATTTTTCATTCCGGCAATAGTTTTGAGTATTGAAAAGAGGGAAGAATGTTTAAACCAACTTTCGGTTAAGGAACGGAAAGCCGGTTCGTCAGGGGCAATCTCTTTTAATATATCGGAATCGGAGCGTCCGTGCACAATCATATCCAAGAAGTTAATTACTACCGCCATAAAATGAGTGTTCCGGTGGGAACCGACATTTTGGGCAAAGGAGCGTCCTACGGCAGGGTCGATTATTTTAAGATATTTCAAGTCATTCTTTAAGCGAATATTATTTCGCTTAAGCATAAGTTCCAATAAATCTTTTTCATATTTATTTAACTGACTTTCGTTTTCATCTCTGTTCACCCAAAGTTTAGGATATTTTGTTTCAATTTCCGAAGGGAAAAGTCCGCTGAAAAGCGCATTCCTCGAATAAGGCGTTGCGGTAGGAAGCATTGAGTAGTAGTAGTCTTTCGTAATTGTAAAAAGTTCTGTCAGATGTTTTTCTATAATCAGCCACTGGTCTAAACGCATGCAATCCAGTACAAAGAAGAAAACCGGTCCGTCTGCTTCTTCAATCTCCGGAAGTACATATTTGTCCGGCACATCGGGACTTAACGTAGGTCCGTCGCTGATTCCGTTAATCCAATCGTAATAATTTTTTTCAACAAATTTCCCGAATTCCTTATTCGCTTCTTTAATCTGTTCATAAAGAGTCTGCCGCAAACCTATTTCGGGATGTTCATCAAGCTCCAAATCCCAGTTGACCAAACTTTTATAAATATCAATCCAATCTTTATAACTGTTACTTTCGGTCAGCTTCATTGAAATTCTTCTGAATTCCTGCATATAATCTTTTGTGATATGTTCCCCGGAGATTTTCTTTTTGTCGAGAATTTTTTTGCATACAAGCAGCATTTGAGAAGGGACAACCGGTTTGATAAGATAATCGTCAATTTTGTTCCCGATTGCTTCATTCATCAAACTTTCTTCTTCGTTTTTAGTTACCATAACTACCGGTATATTGGGATTTATATTTTTTATTTCCGATAGAGTTTCAAGTCCGCCCATGCCGGGCATCATTTCATCCAAAAAGATTATTGCATATTCTTTTTCACGGACTTTAAAAATCGCATCTTCACCGTTGGTAACCGTATCAACGTCGTAACCTTTTTCGGTTAAAAAAATTACATGCGAGCGTAAAAGTTCTATTTCATCGTCAACCCAAAGAATTGATTTGTTTGCCATTGTCTGCTCCTTTATTGAATTGTAATGTGAACGTCCAAACCGGCTTCGTTCGTTTTAGTAGGAGGAATTACTGAAGCCCCTTCAGGCGTTACCGTTGAACGTTTGTAGAATAAGGCAAGAGTAATTCTTGAGCTCATCATATATTTCACTCTTGTTTCAAGAGTAACTCTCGTTGTTCCGTCCTGAGGGAGTCCGTTTTCGTCAAAATTATCCATGTTGTAAATTATTGTAGCTGTTTTGCTGTTCGTATATGATAATGAAAACTCAATATCATTTTTAAGATTAAAACCGAAAATCGGTAAATCAAAACCGGATTTAGAGAAAGAAACGGAAAAAGTAACATCGCGTGAAAGTCCTTCGGTAACGCTGCGTGTTGAAACTCCGAGATCGTAATTGGTTTTTGTTCCGTACTTTGCCGAGCCACGTAAATTTCCGCCCAATAGTGAATTGAAAGTAAAATCCACTCCGATTAAAGGTTGGAAAGCGTAATTAACTTTTTGTGTTTGAACAACTTTTTTCCCATCGGGGTTGATTGTCCAGCCTTCCGTATAGTTTGAAGTGTAACTGTGGTTTATTGAAATTCTATTCGCAATCGATTTAAGAATAGGAAGTTTTTCAAGACCGCTCCAACTTAGCTTCCAATTGGCTCGCGGGATGTAGTTAGCAACCTGACTTAAAATCGGAATATGCGATAGGAACGGAGCTGTTTCCAATCCGGTAACAAAAGCGTTTGAGAGACTTGTACCCGGATCGGCTGAAGTTGGGTCGTAATTATCGTGAATTGCTTTAACTCCCGTGCCGAGAAAGCTCAAAGGTATTGTAATAAAACTTCTGTTAGTTGTACCGGTTACATTAGGCGAGGAAAGAGTAACGTTGCCGTATTCGTCGGTATTTACTGTGTAGGATTTGTTTTCTCCCCAACTGACTTTCCAATTGATGTTGATATTTGCACCTTCCCATAAAGGTCTCTGCGTCCCGAATGTAAATGAGTTGTTCTGAGATAGCCTATCCGAAAGCTGCGCATTAGATACTCTTCTTCCTACATCGTTGGACAAACCGAGCATATACAAACGGGAAGGTCCGTTTGAATCTTTATACTTACCCCAAAAATTCGATAATCCGGTTCCTTGACTATACAAACCGGAACTTGCCGCGCTGTTTTTCTGACTAAAGTTAAACCGGATTTGGTCGTAATCAAACAACGCCCAACGTAAAGCATCCCGAAGCAGATAGAGACTATTTAATAAACGGGATGAACCGGTTGTCTCCTCTTCGGATTGCTCGCTTATCTTAGTCTCTTCTTTCGATGCATTATGATTATTGGCAACGGCATTGTTATTTCCGAATTCTTCCTCCAAGTTTCTTTTACGTCCGCGTCTCGTTCTTTGATGTGTAGGCTGCGGAATATTATTCTTCTTACGTTTCTTTGTTTTGTGTCCTTTTTTCTTCCTCTGTTTTTTCTCTTTCGGGAAAAGGGGATTCGTAAGAGCTTTCCATTTGATATTTAAGCTTGCCGTAATATTGCTGCCGTAACCGGCGCTTCGTCCGAGTTC
>CAYLYR010000230.1:0-3605 GCA_964387835.1 uncultured Melioribacter sp. | reverse complement strand
TTTGATTTGATTTTTGCGCAGGGAACAATCTCGGGAAATAATCGGAAGAAAATCATTAAAGAGATTAAGAGAATTCTAAAACCGGGAGGAATATTTGCGGTTTCGGAAATTGTAAAAAAAACAGAATCTCTTCCCCCTGTGATGAATAACTTGACGGAAGCGGCGGGGATTTCTCCGCTTGCGGAAGCGGATGTGGAAAAATATTATATGGAACGAAATTTTACTATTATCGATAGTAAAGATTTGCCCCAAGCACTTCCGGAATATTATAAAGCAATTCAATTTATTTTTGAAGGGAAGGAGGAGGAGCTTACCGAATCTGAAAAGAGCTACTACAAAAAGATAATTCACAGAATAAGTCATGAAGGAAATGTTTTTTTGAAGTATGGCGGAAGTAAATATATTTCACTGAAAACAATGATTATGAAGTTGGCGGATTAATGAAAAAGGGAACAAAATTAGAGTTACAAATAGAAGATTACGCATTTGAAGGAAAAGGTCTTGCACGAATTGAGCAGGAAGAAACGGATAAAAAATTTGTTGTTTTTGTTCAGGGCGCATATCCCGGCGACAAAGTAATTGCACAGATTAGAAAAAAGAAAAAAAGTTTTGCGGAAGCAAAGTTAATAGAAGTCCTTGAACCTTCCGAATATAGAAGAGAAGCGCGCTGCAGTTATTTTGGAACTTGCGGCGGCTGCAAAGCTCAGGACATGGATTACATTGCTCAAGTCGATTTTAAGGAAAAACAAGTAAAAGATATTTTTGAAAGAATGGGAGGATTAACGGACTTTGAATTTCAGCCGATTGTTCCTTCCGAAAAAACATTTTTTTATCGGAACAAGATGGAGTTTTCCTTCGCGGATAGAAGATGGATTACTAATGAAGAAGTCGCTTCGGGCAAAGAAATACCGGATAGAGATTTTGCGCTCGGTTTGCACATTCCGAGGATTTATGATAAAGTACTCGACATTAAGGAATGTTTTCTCCAATCGGAAATAAGCAACGGTATCCTAAATTTTACTCGCGATTTCTTCAAAACAAGGGGTGTTAAAATTTACTCGACTAAAACGCACGAAGGTTATTTAAGGAATTTGGTTATTAAATCGGCGCATCATACCGGCGAGCTTATGGTTAACTTGGTTACCTCTTCGGAAGATACCGATTTGATTGAGGAATACGGTAATGAGCTGAGAAAAAGTTTTCCGGAAGTTACTACTTTTATTAATAATATTAACCTCCGTAAAGCGCAAGTTGCCATTGGAGATTACGAAAACGTTATTTTCGGTCCCGGATTTATTTACGATTATATAGGAAGCAGAAAGTACAGAATCAGCGCTAATTCCTTTTTCCAGACAAACACACTTCAGGCGGAAAAACTTTACGACATCGCCGTGGAGTTTGCTCAATTTAACGCCGATGATATTGTTTATGATTTGTACTCAGGCGCCGGTACAATCGCTATTTTCCTTTCCGATAAAGTGAAAGAGGTCTTTGCCGTTGAAGCGGTTGAGGCGGCTGTAGCCGATGCTGAAATTAATATGAAGTTGAACAATGTAAATAATATGGAATTTATTAAGGCGGATTTAAATAAATCATTTTTCCCGATTGCCGAAAAAAATAATTTTCCGAAACCGAGCGTTGTAGTTGCCGATCCGCCGCGCAGCGGAATGAATCCTAAAACGGTAGAAGATATTATTAGGCTTAATCCCGAAAGAATTGTTTATGTAAGTTGTAATCCGACGACACAAGTCAGAGATATAAAAATACTTATTGAACACGGTTATGAATTAAGCAAAGTTCGTCCGGTTGATATGTTTCCTCATACTTTTCATATTGAAAATGTGGCGCTTTTGAAAAAACAAAGTGATGATTTATCCGTAATTTGAGTATATATTTAATTTTAAATTATCATTTTCTTGCTGCCGGTTTTAATTCTACTTTGGTGATTCATAAATTTTTAAATTGATTTTAAAAAGAAAGGAAATGTTATGAAATCGAGAACCGTACTTATTACCGGAACATCAAGCGGAATAGGGAAAGAATTAACTACTCAATTTGCACAAAAAGGATTTAATATAATCGTAACAGCTCGAAATCCGGAAGCATTATCTGATTTATCATTTGATAATATTCGGACTGTAAAGTTGGACGTTACATCGGAGGATGATATTCGAAGTTTAACTCAATATTTGGACTCTGAAAAAATCAGCGTTGATATTTTAATTAATAATGCCGGTTTCGGTATGATGGGACCCGCCGCCGAAACTTCCGTTGAAGATTACAAAAAGATTTTTGAAACTAATTTTTTCGGACAAATTAAATTTACTCAGGCGATTATTCCTTTTATGCCTAAAAGCGAGGAAAGCCGAATAGTAAATGTCGGCAGTGTTTCCGGAGTTCTAACGACTCCGTTTGCTTCTCCTTATTGTTCTTCCAAGGCTGCGCTAAATTCCTTTTCCGACGCGTTGAGGATGGAACTTAAGCCGTTAAGAATTAAAGTTGTTTCCGTTCAGCCCGGAGCCATAAAATCCAAGTTCGGGAAAAATGCAGTAGAAGCAACAAGCAAAGTGTTAAAATCGACATCGATATATAAAGAGTTTGAAGAAGTTATTGTAAAACGCGCAATGGCATCGCAGAAAATGGCGATGGATGTTGAAGTTTTCGTTAAGAAATTAATTGCCGCAATTACAAGGAGAAATCCTCCGGCATTATTCAGAGCGGGAAAACTTTCGTTCGTTGCGCCTTTTCTAAAAAAATGTTTTCCCGAAAAAATTATAGATAAAGTTCTTATGAAGATTTTCGGTTTTTAACATTGAGATTTTTTTTCTGAAATATTTTACATTATATATTAAATTGTATTCTTTTAATAAAGGGCTATGATGAAAATAAAAATTCTTTTTACGGTTTTCTTTGCATTTGCCTCCGTAATATTTTCTCAATCCGAAAAGGAGAGCCTATTTAAGGGCGCGCACGAACTGTTGTTGTCTGCGCAAAATGTAAACGCTTCGCTTTTGTCTCCCGATTATTACGAAAAGGGAATCTCGTTTTATCGAAGCGCCGAGAAAGATTTCGATGCCGGAAAAGATGTTTCATTAGTTTACGATAAATTACAAAACGCGGAAACCTACTTATATAAAGCGGTTGAGCGCTCAAAAATTAATTCCGAATTATTTGCATTAACTCTAAAACTTAGAGATAAAGCGGATTTGTTAGATAGAGACGCATCATCGAATTTGTACTACAAAAAAGGTGAAGAATTTTTTAAAGCGGCGATTAAATTATCCGAAGAAGAGGGAAATAAAACGGAGATTGAAAAGAACCGTAAACTTGCCGATGATTTTTTTGAAGGCGCTATTATTATTGCGCAAAATAAAAAGTTGTTGTCTCCCGTTATCGACTTAAAGAATAGATGCGAAAAAAATCATGCCGAATTATTTTCTCCGACAAATTTTAATAAAGGAAACAAGTTTTTATATAACGCATTTTCCTTTGCTCGAAGCGGCAATAAAGATAAATTTGTAAAGAGTGTTTTATCCGCTGAATTATTTTTCAAGAAAGCATTTCTTCTTTCTCAAACCAAAGATAATTTTCAGAGCGATTTGCTA
>CAYLYR010000229.1:0-3625 GCA_964387835.1 uncultured Melioribacter sp. | reverse complement strand
TTGTTATACCCTTTATCACCCCCGTCGAAATTATCGGAAAAATAATATTGAGAAATCGGTTTAATATTATTTTTTAATACAAAATAAAAGTTGTCTTTCTTGGGAGGAGTAATTTCCATATAATATTTTGTGTCGCGCTCAAGTTCAAAATTACTTTTTCCGTCTTTTAGATTTATATAACCGTTCTCTTTTGGTATTAATTCCGGACTTGGTGAAAGTTCTTTATATGCCGAGCAGCCGCTTAAGAATGATAATACAATAATAAACGCAAAAAACTTTTTTTTCATTTTTTCTCCGTTTGTAGGAAATTGAAAATTAATATACAAAAATACATTACTTGTTTGTTAATTAAAAAACATTATGCTACTTTTGTTTCTTTTTTTGCAACATAAAATGAAAAAACTTACTCACGAAGAAATATCGACTAACAGAGCAACGCTTGAAACGCTAAGTTCGGTGAAGAAAATGCCGGTTTACGTTATTCTGAACAGCATCAGAAGCAGCTACAACGTAGGCTCTATTTTCCGCTCCTCGGACGGCGCTATGGTTGAAAAGCTTTTTCTATGCGGATATACACCCACGCCTCCTAAAAAGGAAGTTTTGAAAACAGCGCTCGGCTCAACCGAAAGTGTAAGCTGGGAGTTTGTTGAAAATCCTAAAGAATTGATAAAAAAACTAAAAAACGAAGGCGTTAAAGTTTGCGCTCTCGAACAAACCGATAAAAGTATTTCCTATTACAATATTACCGAAAACGATTTCCCCATTGCCGTTATTGTCGGGAATGAAATTACCGGCGTTGATCAGGAATTAATTGACCTATGCGATTTCTCAATTGAAATTCCTCAATACGGAATTAAGCAATCCCTAAATGTTGCGGTTGCAACGGGTATTACACTCTTTGAGCTGCGGAAAATTTTTGAGAATACGGATTCGGAATAACTCCCTATTTATTCAATCCCGCTAAAGCGCGTTCTATTATTTCTTCGAGTTCCAATTCCGGCGCTTGACTTAAAATATGTGCGACAGCCATTTCCGGATGAGGAGAAACCTTAACAACCCAATGCCTTGAATGATAGATGAAATAGGAAAAACTTAATTCACCAACTATAATATTACAAGAGCTATTATTTTAAAATTAAACATTTCCTTTTCTATTTGTTATTAATAAAATAGAAAGATATTGAGGAAAGGAAGAAAGGAAAAAAGGTTAAGAAAAAATCTTAAAGAACTGAACGAAAGATTTCTCCCTACTCCTCTCCTCGAAAACATAAAATCATTGATTCGCTGCATCAGGCGAAGTTTTACAATCAGAGAATTACTGACCCACTGTACGCTGACTGCTTAATATAAATCCATTGGTTATTGGAATTTGGTTCTACTTCGTCAGAATCATCTTTTTTGCCACGGTAAAAGCTCCTGCTTTTAATTGATAGAAATAAACGCCGCTTGATAAATTGCGCGCATTGAAATGAACGGTATATTTGCCCGGCAATTGTTTTCTGTTTACAAGTGTAGCGACTTCTCGTCCGAGGATGTCGTATATTTTCAGTTGTACAGAGAGGGCATGCCCTGTCTCAAAAGCCGGAATTGAATATTCGATTGTCGTTGTCGGATTTTTGCCCGAACCCTTGGACAAAGGATTGGGATAGTTTTGCGATAGAATAAATCCCGATACATTTTCATGATTTTCATTTCCAACGTCAACAATAGGCTCGTTCTCATTATAAACAAAAACACCGTAATAATTACTCGAAATAAGAATATTATTTTCCTTATCAACATCTATATCGGAGATCCCGTCATAAATTTCGGAATGAATGACTTTTGACTGCCAATCAATTCCATCCGTACTGGAATAAATGGAAATCGGATAATCACCATCTTCGTCTGCACAACCTATCCAAACTTTTCCCGTTGTGTCCACAGCAATTGCGGTAATATTATCCGAAGGTAAATCGGAATTGTTTTGTGTGTATGATGTCCACTCGCCATCGGCAAATTCTGCAATTCCATTATAATAAAAAGAAACCCAGATTGTACCGTCCGGAGCTTGAGCAAATCCCGTTACATAACTTCCTTCAATTCCGTCACCATGATTATATGTCTGTAAATTTGTGTCGTTAAAAACCGTAACTGCAGTATCGGCAAGACCAATCCACAGATTGTTATCTTTATCAACAAATAATTTTGTCGGATTGCTGTTCCCTATTACCTGATTATTGAAAAGAGTATATGAGCCGTGCATGTAATCAAAAAGCAGCACACCTTTATAGTAATCGGCATTCCAAATTAAATTATTGCTATCCGCCTCAACTGAAGTTACATTAAATAAGGAAAGAAGACTTACAGGGGGATGATAAGATTGCCAGCCCGTTGAATCGCTCCACATTCGGATACTGTCGCCAACCGAAACAATACGCCCGTCCAATGTTGTAGTTAAGTCATTCGATAACATCTGCATATTTCCGCTAATCTTGAATGAACTATTGGTCTTCCATTTGTCCCCGTTATATTCCGAAAATCCGTCATAAAGAGAGTTCAGCCAATAATTCCCTTGCCTATCGATTTTGACGGAAGTGATTTCTGGGTAGCCTCCGCTAGTTGGAATTCCGGTATTAAATACGGCATAATATGAAACATCCAAATTATTTTTATTAATCATTAATAGAATATTTCGATATCTCAAGTTTATATATAAATAATCTCCGGACGATAAAATTTTATCGGCGGCAATCGGCGCATCGGGTTCAAAGGGAAGAGAAATATCAAAAACTTCATAGGTGCTATTAACAATATTAAATTTAATAAGACTGTGGTAACCTGTAATCCACAAGTAATTTCCATCTAAAAAGAATGCACCGTAAGCACTTATATCATCTGAAAATCGATAATAATATGTGCTGTCATTACTAATTTTTGCAAGAAAACAATCTGCGATGTAATCGGAATAATTATTCCCGATTACCCAAATATTCCCGTTGTTATCAACGGTTAAGTCTAAAATGCTTTTCATTGAATCGAGCGGAGCAGCAACCGGACTAAAAGTACTACCATCAAAACCGTAAACTCCGCATTGATAATCATTCCCCTCCCAATTTCTTGCAGCGTATATTGTATTGCTGTTTTTATCCAGAGCCAACCGTTTTGCGGAAAAATCCGGTAATCCGTCAATCGAATATTTAACGCAATCGTTTTCGGTTACTTTGTAAAATCCGGTAGAACAACCGATATAAAGTGTTCCGTTATTATCAACAACCATATCATTAAATGTAGGTCCCATTTGAAGAGAATCGCCGTAAGCAAGCCATCTATTTGTTCGGCTGTCAAATTTCGAAATACCCCATTTTTGATTTTCAACATCATCCGTGTAATATCGTCCGTAAACGTAAATCGAATTATCCGTCGGAGAGTAGGCGATTTTATCTGCAGAGGCAAAGGGAAAACCGTTTTCTCCCTTTTGTGTTAATTTCCAATGAACTCCGTCAAATTTTGTAATTCCGCCCGGATTGATGTAATCAAACCAACAATGGGAAAGAAAAATATTTGAGCTATCGTCAATTACGAAATCTGAAAATTGCAGTGGAAAACCGGTGTAATTCTGCGAAAAGTACTTTACTTCTTCTTT
>CAYLYR010000228.1:0-3654 GCA_964387835.1 uncultured Melioribacter sp. | reverse complement strand
ATATTTTCTTCTCTATCGGCATAATTTATTTAATTAAAATAACTTATTTTATTTTCCATTTATTATTACAATTTGTTATGCGGAAAGCCTATTCCGTATAACAAACTTTCAACTTATTCCGTCTAACGGACTTAAAGCTCCCAATTCTTTTGAAAAACATACACAAGTAGTTTCGTCTTTCTTTTCTGCGGGGCGATATTTCGAGTTAAAGCTCTCATGTAAGTCTTATTTTTTACAAACGTAAGAAAATTAAATATTAAATCAAAGTTTTTTTCTTTTGCAAATAAAAAATTATTAGACGAAGTGCGGGTTCGCTAAACATTTTAAGTTCTCACAAATCGGTTCGTGCAGATAAATATTTTGTTTCATCATTATAAAAACTTGTTTTTGTTTCTTATAATTTTGCTCTTAAGCTCTTAAAATAATACTTTGGGTTTCTTTTTGTTGGTTTCTTAATTATATTGAGTATGAATAATAAAAAGTTGGAGAAGTAAATTGGAAAAGTTTGATATTGCAGTTTTAGGCGGCGGACCGGGCGGTTACGTCGCAGCCATCAGGGCTTCACAGTTAGGATATAAAACCGTAGTGATAGATAAAGATAATCTCGGCGGGATTTGTTTAAATTGGGGATGCATCCCGACAAAAGCTTTGCTCAAAAGCGCAGAATATTACGACGTTGTAAACAAACGCGCCGGAGAATTCGGATTTTCCGTTGAAGGTTTAAGTTACGACTTTAAGAAGATTATTAAGAGAAGCCGCGATGTTTCCAAACGTGTTGTAAAAGGCGTTGAATATTTGATGAGAAAAAACGGAGTAACACGCGTAAAAGGTTACGGCAGTTTTATTGATAAAAACAGAATCTCCGTTACGAACCCCGAAGGGAAGGAGATAGAACAAATATCCTTTGATAAAGTAATAATTGCCACGGGCGGAAGAACGAGGATATTGCCGAACATTCCCGTTGACGGTAAAAATATTATTACAAGTAAAGAAGCAATGTCTTTGGAGGAACGCCCCGACGAGTTGATTATTGTCGGCGCAGGCGCAATCGGTGTGGAGTTTGCATATTTTTACAGCGTCCTCGGCGCTAAAGTTACAATTATCGAAATGATGGATTCCCTTGTACCGATTGAGGATAAAGAGGTTTCGGAAACATTGAAAAAGTCGTTCCTTAAACGAGGAATCAAAATTCATCTTTCAACGATGGTAAAAAAAGTTGTTGTTGAAGGCAAAGTAAAAGTTACAATTGAAAAAGATGGGAAAGAAGAAGTTTTAACTACCGATAAAGTTTTAAGCGCTATCGGCGTTGTAGGCAACATCGAAAATTTCGGCTTGGAAAAAATAGGCGTTAAAACCGAACGGAATTCGATAGTTGTGGATAAAGAAACATACGCGACAAACGTTGAAGGAGTTTACGCGGTCGGAGATGTGATTGGTCCTCCGTGGCTGGCGCATGTTGCTTCGCACGAAGCGATTCACTGCGTTGAAAAAATAAAAGGCTTGGATGTTCAGCCGATTGATTACAATTCCATTCCGGGCTGCACTTATGCCATTCCTCAAATTGCAAGCATCGGACTTACCGAAGAAAAAGCCAAGGAAGCCGGATATGATTTGAAAATAGGGCGCTTCCCTTTTTCCGCAAGCGGAAAGGCAACGGCAATAGGGGAACGAGAAGGTTTTGTGAAACTTATTTATGACGCTAAATACGGCGAGCTTCTCGGCGCTCATATTGTCGGCGCCGAAGCTACGGAATTAATTGCCGAACTCGGCGTTGCAAAACATCTTGAAGGAACGTTCGAGAGTCTGCTCCGTACTGTTCACGCGCATCCGACACTTTCCGAATCAATAATGGAAGCAGCCGGAGAGGCTTATGGAGAAGCAATCCATATCTAATCGAAGTCTTACATATTGTAATTTGGGAGTGATGGATTATCAGTCCGCTTGGGATTTGCAGCACGAGTTGTACGGATTGCGATTGAATAATAAAATCGGCGACATGCTGCTTTTACTGGAACATCCTAACACTTATACGCTGGGGAAAGCGGCTGATAAGTCCAACGTTATTGCATCGCCCGAATTTATTGAGCGAAACGGCATTTCCCTTTTTGAGATTGATAGAGGCGGAGATGTAACTTATCATGGACCCGGGCAGATTGTCGGTTACATAATCATGGATTTGCGCAATTGGAAAAAGGATTCTCATTTGTTCCTGAGAAGTATCGAATCCGCGATAATGAATGTCTGCAGTGATTACGGAGTTTCAACTGAACGCGAGCCTAAATATACCGGCGTTTGGGTTAACGACGGGAAAATTTGTGCAATCGGCGTTAAGATTTCCCGCTGGATTACAATGCACGGATTTGCTTTTAACGTTAATACGAATTTGGAAATTTTCAATGGAATAATTCCATGCGGTATTCGTGATAAAAAAGTAACTTCATTGGAAAAAGAACTACACAAAAAAATTAATCTTGAAGAAGTAAAAGAAAAAATAGTAAATCAATTTAGTAAAGAATTTAAGTATCAAAATTTTTCACTACAAGATAAAGAGAAAATTTTAGAATTTGTTGAAAGAGAAAAGGAATTAATTAAATGAGTAAATCAATAAAAAAAAATAAAGAAAATTTATTGGATGCACTTAAACTAATGGTGTTATCAAGAAGCATCGATGAGAAAGTAAGCGTTTTAATTAGGCAGGGAAAAGCGTCATTCCTTATTGCCGGCGCGGGACACGAAGCTACTCAAGTTGCTTTCGGAAAACGTTTAAAATCAAAATTTGATTGGGCTTACCCATATTACAGAGACCAAGCCGTCTTACTTAGTTTAGGAGTTACGCCCAAAGATATAATGCTGGAAATGTTAGGGAAAGCCGACGATCCGGCTAACGGCGGACGTCAGATGGGAAATCACTGGGGACATAAGGATTTTAATATTCCTTCGCAATCTTCTCCGACAGGAACACAGTTTCTGCAAGCCGTAGGAACGGCGTTGGCTTATCGGAAGAAAGGTGAGAACCGAGTTGTTTACGTGAGCGCCGGAGACGGAACAACAAGTCAGGGCGAGTTTCACGAAGCGGTAAACTGGGCGGCAAGAGAAAAGCTGCCGGTGATATTTGTTATCCAGAATAACGGTTGGGCAATTTCCGTTCCCGTGGAAAATCAAACAGCCGGGAAGAACGCTTCGATTACGGAAATGATGAAAGGGTATGAAAATCTTCTTAGAATTTCAACCGACGGTACAGACTACGAAAATATGGTTAAAGTAGCCGACAAGGCTTATGAATACGCCTCTTCGGGGCAAGGTCCGGTTTTGGTTGAAGCTAAAGTTGTAAGGCTCTTTTCTCATTCCTCATCGGACGACCAAAGTAAATATCGTCCGAAAGATTCTCTTGAAGAAGATTTGAAAAAGGACCCGATTAACATATTGAAGAAAAAGTTGATTTCCGAAAATCTTCTTACCGAGGAAGAGTTTGAAGAGATGAAATCTTCCATAAAAAACGAAGTAGAAAATGTAGCCGACTGGGCTTTAGCTCAGCCCGATCCGATTGCGGAAACCGCCGTTAAATATGTTTACGATGAATCGGGGTTAAAAGATACTTCCGACTATGAAAAAACCGTTCCATCAGGGAAAAAGATTGTTATGGTTGACGCTATA
>CAYLYR010000227.1:0-3673 GCA_964387835.1 uncultured Melioribacter sp. | reverse complement strand
GAACAGAAGTAAAAAACGAGAATAAGATTAAAATTAGACCTTTGGTGAAGGAAATATAAAGCTGCGAGATGCAAGCTGAAAACCGGTTTCGCTGTCATTTAGTACGAAGCGAATGTAATAAGAGAAGAGAGAAATCTTAAAAACTATAAAAACACCGTCATTACAAGAAATGGAGCATAGCGGAATGACAGAAAAACATGACGTCCACTGTCGCAGACTCAGTGAGACCGCTGACAACTGTACGCTGACCGCTAAATCTTGCCTAAATAAACTTATGCAGCTCCAAAATTATTTTATCTGTTGAGCCTATTCTCGATTTAACGAAGTTATAAGAAATTTCTCCTAATTCCTTTCTTTTATCTTCATTCTTTAATAATTTTCGAATTGTTTTGTAAGCGCTCTTTTTATCTGTTACAACTAATCCCGAACCTTCTTTTACAAGTTGTTCGGATTCAATACTATTGTGGTGCTTAGGTCCGAATAACACCGGAACTCCGTAAACCGCCGGCTCCAATACATTATGGATTTGTTTAAAGCTTCCGCCGACATAGGCGAAATCCGCATAGTAATAGAGACTCAAAAGTATTCCTACGGAATCAACTATTATTACATCTTCTCCCGAATAATTCCTCATCTCGGAAAAACGAATCGTTTTAACATCAGGATTAAAATATTTCTCTATTCCTTCAATGTGCGGGATTGTCGGCTCATGCGGAGCCACTATCATCTTTATCTTATATTTATAAAAAATCAGCTTCTTCACGGCAGGAAAGATTACATCCTCATCGGCAGACCACGAACTTCCGAAAACAAACACAGGAGCCTCTTCAAAAATTGTTTTATCCAACAAATTCCTACTTTTCGCTTCAATACTTTTTTGATAAACTCTATCATACCGCGTATCGCCGGCGGAAATCACCTTTTCACGATCTAACCCTAATGATAAAAATCCGGCTCTATCATTTTCAGTAACGGTAATAATTTTGGAAATTTTGGAATAGAGTTCTTTGTAAAATGCTTTCACAAAAAAGAGGGAACGATTTGAAGATTTACTGTATGTAGCATCAACAATAAAAATGGGGATATTCTTTTTGCTCACCTGATAAACCAAATTCGGCCAAACGTCGTATCGCATAAAAATCAGTATTGACGGATTTATGTAAGATAAAAAGCGTCCGACCTCCGAAGGAGAATCCATCGGCACATAAGAAACAATATCGGCGTACGGGTAATTTTTCTGATTTTCATATCCTGAGGGAGAGAAAAAAGTAACCAAGATTGTGTAAATGCGGAGTTTATTTAATTTCTCGATTATCGGCTTTGCCTGTTCAAATTCCCCCATTGAAGAAGAATGAAACCAAACAATTCTTTTAGATTTATCAATTCCGTTTAATTCGATTATCAGTTTTTCGATTAATCTTTTCCTTCCTTTAAGTCCTTTTCGAATTTTGGAATTAAATAATCCCAGCAGACGCAAGAGCATAAAAAAAAGAGGCAGTAGAATTGCATTATAAATAAAAAGATAAAATTTAGTCATTCTTTTCCTCAAGAAGATTCATCAAGTTTTCGTAAACTAAGTCAGGCGTTAGTTCGAGCATGCATTTAAAATGTCCTTCTTTGCATTTTGATTTACCGATATGAGAGCAGGGACGACAATTAAGACCTCTGTTCTCTACAACAACGCTTTTAGCTTTGTACGGGAAAAAGCCGAACTCCTTAACCGTGGAGCCGAAGATTGCCAGCGTGGGCGTTCCTACGGCGGTTGCGAGGTGCATTAATCCCGAGTCGTTACAAACCACAGCTTTACACTTCGACATCTCCCTTGCAATCTCAAACAAGTTGTTGTCGCTGCTTCTATTCTCACTTCCTTCTATTTCGGAAGAAATTTCCGCGCATATTTTTTTATCGGATTTCCCTCCGAGCAATATTACTTTGTACCCTTCAGAGGATAATCTCCCGCCGAGTTCTACAAAATATTTTGCCGGATATTGTTTCGTAAAATGCTGCGAGCCGGGACAAAATGCGATTGTTTTCTCATTTACGTTACTTGAGTAAACAGCTTTTTCCCCGCTCTTAAAATAAAAGTCCAACCCGTTTCCGTCCGGCTCGAAATCATTCCCTAACGCCGCAGCGTACATTTCGGGAATAGAACGAATTTGTTTGAAAAAATTTATTTTAAATTTGACTAAAAAAAACTTCTCAATTGTAGGCTTAATAAATTTAACGGTAGGTATTTTGAGATTTTTTACAATATTTTTTGTGCGAATATTGTTTTGTAAATCCACAACAAAGTCAAATTCCGCCGAGGCAAGTTCCTTTAAGTTTTCCTTGCTGAAATTTTCCTTACTGTATAAATAGACTTCTTTCAGATTGGGATTGTACTTTACGGCATCGGCGAATTTATCTTCAACCAAAAATGAAAATAGCTTTTCGGGATACTTGGATTTTAATGCTCTGATTACCGGAGTTGTAAGTAAAACGTCGCCGAGAGAACTTAAACGAATGATTAGAATGTTGCTTTTATTTGAGGGAAGCATCAGTTAAGCCGTGTATGATTAATAATCATTGTTTAATCTATTAACAATTTTCCGTTTTGCATTATCATCTTCTCGTCGAAAAAAACAGTCGGCTTTTTAACAACTCCGTCAAGATGAATCGGAGCATTCACATTTCCGCCCATGCTTTTGTTATCCCCGATTGCAATATGAATTGTACCGAGAACTTTTTCATCTTCCAATAAATTCCCGCTCAATCTAACGCTGTCATTTGTTCCGATTCCAAACTCCGCAATGTTTCTCCCCTTTTTTCCGTATGGTTCAATAATTTTTTTCAACTTTCCGGCTTCTTTTCCACCTGTTATTTCCGTCGCAAACCCCTTCGCAACTTTTATTTTGATCGGTTTATCCGTTATCATTCCAACTCCTGACATGGAACCGTCAACAACAAATACTCCGTTACTCTTCCCTTCAAGAGGAGCAATAAAAGCTTCTCCAGTCGGAAGATTTCCGCTTTCCCCTTTTTTATGGAATAAACCTTTACTCGCCAAACCTCTTCTGCCTTCAACACTAAAATAAATATCCGTTCCCCCTTTGGCAGTTACTCTAATCTCTTTTGTTCTGTCCAACATTCTTCCAAGTTTCACCGTCAATTTAGCAATTTTCTTATAATCGGCATTCAATCCGCGAATCATAACATCTTTTGTGATTCCGGGAAAGGTTGCCACACGTGCCCCTTTTTCGGAAGCGTTACGCCTGGCATCAGTATGAGTTAACGATTTATCTGTTGGAAGGAGTATTACGTCAAACTTAAGCATTAGTTCGGCAATATAACTCGGCGGCTCTTCACCGTGCATTTTACCCGATTTCATTTCCACAAACAAAGATTCAAATCCGAGTCTTAAAGAATTTCGGTAAAGAGCTTCCCCGATTTCCTTTTTCTCTTCATCTGTAACAATTAAAACTTTCTCTTTCTTTTTCACCGCCATGCAGTCTATTAAAGCTATTTCAGCGGCTTTGTCCAATTTTGTCAATCTCATAATTTACTCCTAAAACGGTATTCCGATATTTAACTGCGCGGTAGCCTGAATGCCCGATTTTTTTATCAAATCATCACTCCCATCAGGAAGCAATGTTTGTTCCTGTTCATCAACAAGATTATCATATTTGGAAAAATG
>CAYLYR010000226.1:0-3682 GCA_964387835.1 uncultured Melioribacter sp. | reverse complement strand
CGGGCAATGGAAACTTATCTGAAAAAAGGATACAGCCCCGCTTGGATAAACCAACGACTAAAAAGTATTGAAATACGCAAAGAGCTTACAGACGAATGGGATAAACGAGGCGTAAAGAAAGGTTTGGAATACGCCATACTTACCGATGAAATAACCAAAGCGTGGAGCGGATTGACGACAAAGCAATACAAACTGTTAAAAGGTTTGAAAAAGGAAAATTTACGCGATAATATGACAAACTTAGAGCTTGTTTTTAATATGCTTGCCGAAGCATCTACTACCGAAATATCAAAAAAAGTAAAACCGAAAAATTTTCCGGAAAATAAAAGTGCAGCAAAAAAAGGGGGGAAAGTTGCAGATGCCGCCCGAAAACAATTGGAAAAAACAACAGGCAAAAAAGTGGTTAGCGATAAAAACGCAAAACAATTAATTTCACCGGCTGATATTAAAGAAATAGAAGAATAGAATCTACTTTAAAAAACCGTTTTCTTTCAGATAAATTTCCAAGTTCGATAATCCTGTAATCGACTCGTCTTTTAAGGGATAGTGCCGTATTTCATATTCGCTGAAAATTTTTTCCAGTTCTTCAACAGGAATTTCGGCTTTAAATTTATTGATAAAAACCTTTTTTATTTTCAGCTCCGCGAACTTAAGCTTTTCCACAATCAACTTTGATTCCGCAAGGGAGAGCTTGTCCTGATTCATCACAAGCACAAGTTCCGTTAAAGATTGATTTTCCAGCACCTTGCGCGCATCGGTATATTCGTCCAATTGATTATTCAGCTTGTTCAGAAGTTTGTCTCTCTCTATTTCAACATTCCCGAATTTAATTTTTGTAACGATTTCTTTTTTGTCAATAATATCGTTGCGCAAGTCAACCAATTTTTCAAGCCAAATCTGAGATAGCTTCGGAAGAGATAAAAATTTCAATGTCAGACCGGTGGGAGGCATATCGAAAATTATTCTGTCAAACTCTGTGTATTTTGTAATAAAGTAAGTAAACGCTCGTAGTAAAGCGTACTCTTCGATTCCCGGAGAATATCGCACGATGCCGAAATGTTTATCCAAACTCAATGCAGTTAAATAGGAATAACTCTTTGTCATCTGCTTCTGCATATCGTCGAGATAGTGGTTAACCCAGTAGTCGAGATTAATTTCCGCAACGGATAGCGTTTTTGAAAGCGCTTTTGGTTTTCCCGACATTTCCATCTCGAAAATATCACCGAGATTGTGCGCCGGGTCCATCGAGGCAAGTAAAACTTTCTCGCCGGAAAGTGATTTTTCAACTGCATAAAGGGACGAGGTTGTTGATTTTCCCACTCCTCCTTTTCCAAGGAAGAACATAATTTTTTTTACTTTTTTATCCATTAGTGAACATCCATAATTGAAACCAAATCCGAAATAGGTGAATTAGCCGTGGAGATTTTATCCATCATAATAACAAGCTCTTCTTCCATGTAAGGAAGTAAATCCAATGTAATCTGCATTGGGGGCGCCGGCATTCCGACAAAAGAACCGATAACGACTATCGCAAAAATATTTTGCAGCTCGTAAAGTTCATATTCTACGATTTCGGTCGCTTTCTCCTTTGCGGCGGCATCAAAAGCGCTCCAATATTCCTTGAGTTTCTTCTTGATTTTTTCTTTATTCATCGGGGTTTTCCTTAACACGAAAGATTTTTTTATCAAAATTGATTTTCTTTTCAGAGGGGTAGTGATAATAGAGCGCATATATTGCAGCGAGGACAATTCCGCCGAAATAAAATGAATTCATTTTCATCATAGCCGCAACAAAAGCAAGATACGGCGTTACGGATATAACGGAAATAATTAATTCTTCGTATTTGATAAACTCAAATTCCGATGAAAAATTTTTTTCTTTTAACTTCGAGAAGAAATAAACCCTTAAAAAGATTGGAATTGCAACCCCGACGGCAATCGCCGAAATGAAAAGAATAACCGAAAAAGTTTGGGAAGGAGTGTAATTGACTCCTTCCCATATTTTAAACCGCTGCATCAAGTAAACTATTATCGCCAATAAAACCGGGGGCAATATCAAAACAAAATACTTTTTCTGCAGTCTTTTAATCATATTTACTCATAAGACTTAACAGCTCCGGTTTGAGGATCAAAGTCGAGCGTATCGATTTTAACAAAGCGTCTTATTGCCTCAAAAACAATCCAAACAACCGAAAGCATAATTAAGATATTGATAATCGAAAGAAGTATGTTTCCTTTATTCATGAAGTTAATCTGGTTGAGCCATAAAGCCCAAAATGAAACCAAAATCATGAATGCGGCGGGAATTGCGCTTATAATCCATTTCAGTCCGCCTCTTGTTTTTAGGAAAACCGTAATTATTATCAATGCCAATCCGGCTAATGTTTGGTTCGTTGCTCCGAATAGGGGCCACAAGTTCAATGCGCCTTTTCCGTTAGCTCCGCTTGAAAAAATAAGAGCCAAAGCAAGAATAATTACAACGCTGGTAGATACATATTTATTGCCGAACGCTTTCGGGAATGTTTCCGTAAGAATATAACGTTGTATTCTTGTTGCGGTATCCAATGTTGTTCCCGCAAACGATACAACAAACACACCCATAATAACCTGTGCTATGTGATTCGGAATTCCGAGAGTCTCAATCATATTAGCTGAGCCGATTACAAATGCTCCTACTTTGGAACCCAAGCCTTTGGCGGCTGCCCATGATGCGTAGTGATGCGTCCAGGCGGGAATACCTGTCAAAACGGTACCGTCTTTTAATGTGTATCCCATTCCGATGCCTGCCGCAACCGCTATAATAACTAAGGTTGCAAGAGCGCCTTCCATTAACATTGAACCGTAACCTACAAATAACGAATCCGACTCTCTGCGAACCTGGCGCGCGGAAGTTCCCGAAGAAACGAGAGAATGCCAGCCTGAAATTGCGCCGCATGCAATTGTTACGAATAAGAAGGGCCACATCGGCGGAGCTGCGGCGGGATTTGCCTGAACGGCGGGAGCTACAATATTAAGATTGCCTCCGAACGCCGCTACCAAGACGCCGATTGACATTAACGCCATTGCAACAATAAGCTGATGTGAGTTAAGAAAATCTCTCGGCTGCAGTAATGCGGTAACCGGAAGTACCGATGCAAAGAAAGCATAAATCAAAAGAATAATCGACCAAACGCCTATCGCCGATAAACCGAACATTCCGCCGAGATGAATCGGGACGAAAGCGCCGATAACAACCGTGATGTACATAGTAACAACGCCGATAATCGACCAAGTTGTTATATTTGCTCCTTTTTTATAAACAACATAACCGACATACATGGCAATCGGTATTTCAAGCCAAACCGGTAATACCGTACCGGGGAACATTTTAAAGAGAACCGCCATAACCAATCCGAAGATTGATACGATAATCCAGATCTCTATGAATATAACAAAGAAAATTACGAGTCTTGTTCGGCTGCTTAAATAGAGAGCAGTGTATTCGGAAATAGATTTACCTTTATTTCTCATGGAAATTAAAAGCGAACCGAAATCGTGAACCGCTCCCATCATTATCGAACCGATAAAGACCCATAGTAATGCGGGAACCCAACCCCAAATTATTGCTATTGCAGGTCCGACTATTGGGCCTGTTCCGGCAATAGAAGTGAAGTGGTGTCCGAAGATTACCTCTTTTTTTGTCG
>CAYLYR010000225.1:0-3718 GCA_964387835.1 uncultured Melioribacter sp. | reverse complement strand
AAAATTAGTATAGAAGGATACGGAAAGTTAAATTACATACTTGAAAATTTACCTTTTGTTTTTAATTGGACAAACGGCTCAATTGCTTTAAGCAATGAAGATATAGCTGAAATAACGAAATTCATTAAAATCGGGACGGAAGTTAAAATTGCCGAATAAAATTTTTAACATTGTTTTGATGTTAATCTTTTCTTCCACGATATTATTAGGGAAAAGTAATTCACACGAGGAAGTAGGAAACGTTATTATTGTAGGGAACTACTCGATTCCCGATTACAAAATCGAGAATTTTCTCGAAACAAGAGAAAGCCCTAATTTCTTATCTCGATTTCTTTGGGGAGTTAATCCTTCGCTCGGCTCCGCACCTATTTACTTTGATTCACTTACCGTTGTTAAAGATGCTTCAAGTATATTAAACTATTATAAGACAAAAGGATTTTTTAAGGCAAAGGTTAATTACAAAATTTCGCACGATAACAATTTTGCGGATGTTACTTTCATAATCAAAGAGGGTCCCCGCTCAAGAGTGAAAAAAGTAATTCTGAATGGTTTTACCGACCTTCCTCTTTTCTTTCGGAAAGAAGTAAATGAGGAAGTGAAATTTGATACTACCGAATATTTTGATTCAGAAAAAATATTAACGGCAAGAAAAAACATAATAGGCATTTTACATAACAACGGTTATTTGGCTGCAAAATTATTAAATCAGCGGGTACTGATTGATACTAACCGCAATAGCGTTGATATAAATTTCACTTTAAGCTTGGGTGAAAGAATCAAAATTTCGGACGTGAATATTGTTAATCAAAGCAATGAAAAAAACTATGTTTCGCGAGAATTAATTCTAAAAATTGCGGATGTTCATAAGGGGGATTGGTTTGATGAAAGTCGTATTCAGAAAGGGGAAGTAAGGCTTTACAGAACGGATTTGTTTAATTCTTCTCAGATAAATATCGGGCAAGTCGATTCCCTGAAAAAAGTAGTTCCCGTCCGAGTATTAACTTTTTTAAAACCACGAAATGAGGTTGCGCCGGAGTTAATTGCCAATAACGAGGATAATGTTTTTAATCTCGGTTTGGCGGTTGGTTATTCGCGGAGGAACTTTTTCGGCGAGGCAAGAAAATTGAACTTACAACTTTCCGCCACAGCTCAAGATCCGATTTCTTTGATATCCGATATTTCGCATATTGACAGTTTGTTTTACGGGTATCTCGATTTAAGAACAACAATTTCGCAGCCGCTTCTTTTTGGAAAATCTATTTTTACTAAGCTTCAGCTTTATTACACGGTTCAGAACAGAAGGAGCGAATACTTCTCCAATATTTACGGCTCGAGATTAAGTTTCGATTTTTCTTTGCCTAAGAAAGTCTATTTCTCAGGATTAACCGCTTATATGCGCGCGGAGAAATCGGAGTATCAATATAAAGAGAGTTACATCAAAAGTTTATTCGATTCATTTATCAGCAACACACATCCTACTCCCGCGCAACAGGCAACTCTCGATTCTCTGAGGGAAGTTAACTTAGCTAACTTCAAAAGTGTCGGGTCCAACTTATATCTTGCAATAGATGCCGTAAAAAATGCGACGAATAATTTTGTCTTTCCGACTAAAGGTTACACGCTTTTTCTTCACGTGGAAGACGGCAATAATTTGCTTGGTGCAATAAACTCAATATTTTCAGATAACTTCTCTCGTCCCCGTTATGTTAAAGTTATTGCTAACTCAACTTATTATCCGGAACTGTTATCAACTTATAAATCGACTTTAGGGATGAGATTGCGAGTTGGGGAAATCTATTTGATCGGAGGGAACCGTTCCGATATTCCACTTGACGAAAGATTGTACGCCGGCGGAAGTAATTCCGTCCGAGGCTGGAGGAACAGAGAGCTTGTGCCGGTTAACTCATCGGTGAATCTTCAAACGACAAATCCGCATGACCTTGAGGCGATTTTACTTCGGAACTTTTCCCCCGGCGGCTTCTCATTAATCGAAGGTTCGTTTGAGTTTCGTAGTAAGCTGATTGGGAATTTCGGCGGAGTGGTTTTTGTCGATTGGGGAAATTCGTGGATAGATTTTAAGTATTTCCGCTGGGATGAAATCGCTGTCGCCGGAGGAATCGGTTTTCGGTACTACACCGATTTTTTCCCGATTCGTTTTGATTTGGGGTTTAAGGTTTACGACCCGAGCTATCGGAAATCATTTTTTAAGAAAAGAATTTTCCCCGAAACATTTTCATTTCATATCGGAATCGGGGAAGCATTCTAACATTGTTTCGTGAGATGAAAAGAGCGCAACGTTATAAATTATCGAGAAATTTGTCCCTATAAAATTAAGCTCAAAATTGTAAAATCAATAATCTCCACAAGCTCGCTAATCGGTAAATTTTTTAATAAAATGCTCAAGTTCGAGCGTAAAGGAATTTCTGTTAATTAACTTTTTAATTTCACTCAAACTTTCGCGAGCAGCAAGATAACCTTCGTTAATAATCTCTTTGTAGTTAATAAAATCAGCCCAAAAAATATCTTTAACGGCAGGGGTTATTATTAAATCAGCCGCTTTTAATCTTTCAAGGGAAAGATGATATGCTGAAATATCTCCTGTGCGGTAAAGAATTTCAAAAATGTTTTCCGGTTCTTTATCCGATTTTATGCAGTGAGAAACATTTACGGCGAGAACTCTGTCAGCGCCGATTTCCTTCACTTTTCCAACAGGAACGCTTTCGGACGAAGCGCCGTCAACAAGAAGAAATTCATCGATTCGTACAGCGGGGAAAATCCCCGGAATAGCGGAACTTGCTCTGACAGCTTCCCTTAAACTTCCTCGAGTAAAATTAATTTCTTTTCCCGAAATTAAATCGGTAGAAATAGCGGAAAAGGGTATTTTCATATCTTCGATTTTTACATCGGGAATAAGTTCAAAAATTTTAGATGTAGTCTTTTCATCAAAGTAGGATGAGTTTTTAATTGTGCGAATTAGATTAAATCTGTATCTGAAAAAGCTGATGAAAGATTCCCAAAAATCTTTATCCAAAAGTGAAAACGGTTCGGAAGATGATTTATTTGAGTTTTCATTAATATCTGTAATCCCGAGTTCCTCAAGATCGATATTCTCAATAAAATTTGCAAAGATTTCTTCTACCTTCTCCGCTTTTCGGTAATATGCGTAAAGCGTTCCGACGACAGCTCCCATACTGCAGCCGGTGATTGCTGAAATTTCAATCTTTTCTTTCTCCAATTTTTTAAGGACGCCTATGTGGGCTAATCCCCGTGCGCCCCCGCCTCCGAGAGCAATACCTAATTTCGACATTTCTCACCATTTTTGTTAAAACTTTACATAAAATATATTCAAAATAATTTTGATAAAAAAAGATATTATAATTATATTTGTAAGCTAAGTTTAATTATTGGAGGATTAGATGTTCGCAGTCGTTGATATCGCTGGACAACAATTTAAAGTAACGGAAAACGAGACACATTATGTGCCTAAATTAGATGCTGAAGCTGACGCTTCCGTAACGTTTGATTCCGTATTACTTTATAACGACGGAAAAGAAACAAAAATCGGCGCTCCCACCGTTGAAGGAGTAAAGGTTGAAGCAAAAGTGCTTGAACATTTGAAAGATGACAAAGTGATTGTTTTTAAGAAAAAGAGAAGAAAATCTTATAAAGTAAAAAATGGTCACAGACAGCAATTAACAAAAATTGAAATAACAAAGAT
>CAYLYR010000224.1:0-3764 GCA_964387835.1 uncultured Melioribacter sp. | reverse complement strand
GGAAAATATATCTGCTCTTTTAGAAAAAGACGATAATGTTTACTGGCAGTCCGATTTATCATCTGCAAATGCTAAGTCGGGTTATGAAGATAGGTTGTATGTCAACTTCCTTAAAAAAGAAAAAGCCGATACTGCATCGTTAATAATCTCTGCAATCAACACCGAAGTTTCGTCTGTTGTATTTAAAAAACTCCAGGAGCTGTTGGGCAATAATTACAGCGATTTTATGAAAGCAGCGGAGAACGACCCTGAAATAACAAACATTCTGAAAGAAACTCTTGTGCGAAGCTCGCTTAAAATTGATGTGTGGGATGGAAAAGAATGGACTTACGTCGATATGATTTATCCCGAGGCAAACCATGTAAAATTCAAAAAGCTGCTTCGTCTTCCGCTAAATCCGGCAGCGGGAGATACTATTAAATTACGGCTGCGATGCTTAACGGATGTGTGGAAGTTAGACGCCGTAATGATTGACGAATCTTATTCGCAAAAGCTTAAACCGGTGGATGTAAAAATCATCTCCGCAAAAAGCGGCGGTAAAGATGTTTACAGCTCGATTAAAAACATCGATGATAATTACACGGTTATTTTACCGGGAGAAAAAATTGATCTTGAGTTTGAATCGCCGGAAAACACCGGCGGAGGGAGAATAAGTTACGCACTACTTGCCGATGGTTATTTGTACGAATGGCTGATTACAGGAAAAGGATTCTCCGTTAACGGCAATAACAACTTTTATCATTCATCGCCAAAAATGGAATTAGTGAAAGAGCTGTTTAAAAATATGGATATGTTCCTGCCGGTAATCTATGATGAATGGAGAACGGTAAGAGAAAAAACAATTGAAGTATCAAGTATGAGTTCTCTCTAAAAAGGTAATTAAGTGAAATCAAGTATTTAAGAACTTCAATTTTTATTAGAGATTCCCTTTTTCAAGGGAATGACAAACTAATTAGTATGCTATTTAAAGTGGACTCAAGTATAAAAGATTATTAAAATTATTTTTGATACAAAAATTATTTAAGTATAATCATTTGTTTTGTTTGAATAAAACCGCCTGCCTGCAATCTGTAAAAATATACACCGCTCGGAAGCATCGAGGCATCGAAATTAACTTCGTAAATGCCGGCAGGCATTTCTCTGTTTACAAGGGTTGCAACTTCGCTGCCCAAAACATCGTACACTTTTAAGCTAACAAAATACCCATTCGTCTTCCCCCCTTTGGAAAAGGGGGGACCGAGGGGGGTTGGAATTGTGTACTTGATTTTTGTTGACGGATTAAACGGGTTCGGATAATTCTGGAATAATTCAAATTTGCCGGATGCAATTTCAACTTCCACCGTATTCGAGTACTCAAATTTTCCGTCGT
This sequence comes from uncultured Melioribacter sp., assembly GCA_964387835.1. GTDB lineage: Bacteria > Bacteroidota > Ignavibacteria > Ignavibacteriales > Melioribacteraceae > WGAL01. Next base: position 2,395 of record CAYLYR010000224.1, on the reverse strand, counting down.
TATCAATTTGCTTTAGTCTGTATCGATACTTACCCCCGCCGGAAATAATTTTATCTACAAAAGAATATTCTTTAGGAGAGTTGCTGTTGCCATTTCCTGCAACAAATCCAATCTTCTCCCAACTTCCCCAATTCCCCCCTTCGGGGGGATTAAGGGGGGCCTTTCGTTCAACTTCAAACCCATAATTGTTTACTTCCGTCGCCGTATTCCATTTCAATGTAACATTATTGCCGTTAACATTTGCAGTGAATGAAACTAACTCAACAGGAACAGGAACCGCATCCTTCACCCAAACCGAATAGCTGCGCGCAGGAATTTGCAATCTTATTCTTCCGCCCGTAACAGTAGAATAACTTGTAACTGCATTACCGACTTTATCGCTGAAAGTATCCCCGTTATTTACATTACCCATATTTATTCCTATTTCCACATCAAGCGGATCGCCGGCATAATTTAACGCAACAATAACATCCCTTCCCGTTGGCGTATTCATTAATTGATAGATTGCAGTTGTGCTTGCTAATCCTGAAGTGAATACAGGATTGTAAGGCGTGCTGTAACGGCTTAAGTAATCTCTTGCGGTGGCTCCGAAAATATAAGTTTTATGAATATCAATCAGCGAATCGATTTTACTTTTAAGATTGCCGTAAGAGAAACCGCTGACGGGATAATAATCAGGATAATAAACTGTCGGAATTCCCAATTGGTTATTCGTTAAGATATATGCATAAGCAAGAATAGGGTCTTTATCAATCGGCTGACCGGCATCTCTGAAATCATGGTTATTTACAAATGTAACAACGTTAAAACCGCTTGCTCCCGCACCGTCAACCATACTCGAAGTAAAAATATCGCGCGCATCGCCGCCAAACTCAGAAGCATTTTTCAATGCAGACCGCAAAGCGAAATCGAAAACTCTCGGCTGTATTGCTGTTTGTGTGGCAGCATTCATATAAGTGTAAACATTATCGATATATCCTTTTAAAACCGAAGGATTGGAATCAAAGAATTCGCCGACAACAAGCCCGGGGTCCATTCCTTTTGAGTGAAGATCATCGAGTAAATCCCCCACAAACTCATACGTAAAATGTTTAACGGCATCCATACGCAAACCGCGAATTCCCACGCTACTCCACAGCCATTCAGACCATGCAAACAATTTGTTTTGTGTATCGGCAACTGTCTGATCGTAATCATAATAGAACCATGGCCAATCCCAATCGCCCTGAAGGTTAGTAGGATTTCCGTTCGGTTTAAAATTCTGCCAGTTCATCGAGCCGCTGCCGCTGGGCATATTTGTAAAATCTGTATATGTCTGATATTCAATTGCAGTTTGAATATCGGAACCGCCGCTGCCGGGATCGTACCACAAACCATAAATGTAATGATCGGAATAAGAGCCGGTTGTATTTGATAAAACGATATAGATTGTATCTCCCGCAGAATTAAAATCAGATGATGAAAGTTGAAGATGAAATTCATCCGTTCCGCATTCTGCTGCAGAATGATCATCGACCGTAGCAAACATATTTACACCGAGAGAGACTGAATTATTTCCCTGTCCGCAATCGCCGCCGCCGTTAGGTTCCGATTCGTTTTGATCGGGCAAACCCTGCCAACCCACTGTGTTTGTCCATAAATAAAATTTATAGGGTTTACCGTAAAAATCCGAATGACCTGACTTTGAAGCGACTTTAAAATAATAATCTCCCGCTCCCCTTCCCGTAGCGCCGCCGATTGGTAATGTACATTGAAACCGGTCGGAAGGATAGGGAGAGTTTCCCGGATAAGTAAAGTTTTCAATCCAACCTTCGACTGCAGGATTATTTTCTGCAGCACGGCCGTCGCGGTGATTGTAAACTACATCAGCCACCGCTTTTAAACCTGCAGTATTAAAAGCGGAGATTAAATTATCAACATCGGTTCTCGTTCCGAAACCGGTTGCGCCCAAACCAAATTCGCCGAGGTCGTAAAGGTCTTTCGGATCGTAGCCGTTGCTGTTGTTTCCTGATGATGCACGCGAAAAAGGGGGAAGCCATACATACGTGAAGCCGGAATTTGCAAGATCAGCGGCTTTATTCTTTAATGTATCAGCCCAATTATTCCCGGCAGTTGTTTTCGGATAATCCCAATACCATCCCTGCAAAAGAAAATCCTGTGAATAGATTTTGCCTGCAGCAATAAAAAATATTATAAATAGTAAATGTTTAAGTTTCATTGTAATTAATCCGAAATCCTTTTTTCACAAAGTGTCAAATGAATACTATTAATGGAAGCTTATCATAAATTAAACTTTGGTATCGTGTCATTCCCACGGAAGTGGGAATCTAAAGCGAAATCAATAGAGTCCCATTTTTACGGAAGTGACAAATTTAAAAAATATAATTTTACCTTT
>CAYLYR010000223.1:0-3787 GCA_964387835.1 uncultured Melioribacter sp. | reverse complement strand
CACAATATTATGAAAATCGATTTGGATGAAATAAGGTAATAAAAAATGAAATTGCAGCGGCATCAAACTTTGTGCAAAAAGTAGTTCTGCTTCTTTTTGTCTTCAATTGGGAAGGCGCTTAAATGATTAAGCTGTAAGAAGGATGAAACGCTTTATCAATCTTTCCAACTTAGGCTTAACCGCTTCGGCTGTTTCAATAACTTCCTGATGAGAAAGTTTTACCGGTGAAATTCCTGCGGCGTAATTTGTAATTAGCGAGAACGCTCCGACTTGCATACCAAGTTTTGCTCCGTACAGAGCTTCGTGTGCCGTTGACATACCGACAGCGGCAACTCCGAAATTTTTTACCATTTGAATTTCAGCGGGAGTTTCATAGCTTGGTCCTTTGTTGTACCAATAAATTCCTTCTTTCAAATAAACTTTCTCTTCAAGTCCGGCTTCAATTAATTTATCATGAAGAAATCTCGAAGGGAAATTAAATCGTATATTCTTCTTTTCGCTCTCCGAGATTTGTCCGAATACCGGAGCCATTTCTTTTTTGATGTTGATAGTATTGAATGCCGAAATCAACATCAAGTCGCCCGGATGGAGATTATCCTGAACTCCGCCTGCCGCATTGGAAAGGAGAAGATTTTCTACTCCGAGTTCTTTTGCCAACAGCACGGGGATTAATGATTGACTTAAATCGTAACCTTCGTATAAATGAATTCTTCCCTGAAAAAGAATAAAACGTTTTCCCTGATATTCACAAAAGTGTATAAATCCTTTGTGTCCTTCAACGGTTGAAGCGGGATAGTCGGGAAGAGTGTGCGTAGAAATCGATTTAATTTTAGTTACCGAATCGGCAAAATCACCAAGCCCGCTTCCAAGAACAAATGCGGTTTTCGATTTGAAAGGAGCAGCCGTTTTAGCTGCCGCAATTAAATTTTTATATTTTTTTCTTAAATTATCCACTGAAGAAAATTCCCGCCAAAGTTGCTGTCATTAAAGTAGCCAATACGCCTCCGAGAACCGCGCGAAGTCCTAATTTTGAAAGATCACCTCGTCGTTTCGGAGCAAGGGGTGAAAGTCCGCCAATCTGAATTGCGATAGAGCTGAAGTTTGCAAATCCGCAGAGAGCGTAAGTAGCCATGATTATTGTTTTCTGATTTAAAATCGTTTTTGCCGCAATTAAATGAGATAAATCCGTGTAAGCAATAAATTCGTTTATCACAATTTTTGTCCCAAGCAAACTCCCGAAGTTCAGCGCGTCATTCCATGGTACGCCAATGCCGTAAGCAAGGTAACGGAGAACCAGTCCCAGAATCAGCTGGAGATTTAATGGCTTACCGAACTCCGATTTTAAGTATTCGTTAACTCCGATTATATTTCCGGTCCAGACCAAAACGTAATTCAGCAGAGCAATAAGAGCAATAAAAGCAATCAGCATTGCAGCCACGTTTAAAGCCAACTGCAAACCTTCGGAAGCTCCCGCCGCCGCCGCTTCGATAACGTTGGATTCTTTTTTCTCAATTTCAATCTTAACTTCGCCTGCCGTTATCGGCGTTGAAGTTTGAGGATAAATAATTTTAGAGATAACAATTGCCGCAGGCGCCGCCATTACACTCGCGGATAAAAGCTGAGTGGCAAACAGCACCTGAGCATCGTGCAGAGGAATTCCCAAAGTTTGGGAATATGAATAACCGAGAATTTGAATATAAGCTCCCATTACACTTCCTGCAATGGTTGCCATGCCGCCGGTCATAATCGTAAGAAGCTCGCTGTTTGTCATATCTTTAATAAATGGTTTTACAACTAAGGGCGCTTCCGTTTGTCCTACAAAAATATTTGCAGTACATGAGAGTGATTCCGCGCCGCTCGAGCCTAAAATTTTTGCCATTACCCAAGCCATTGCTTGAACAATCTTCTGCATAATTCCGAGATAATAAAGAACAGCCATTAAAGTTGCAAAGAAAATGATTATCGGCAATACCTGAAAAGCGAAGAACATTCCCAAACTTCCGGGTGTGCCGGGTGAAAGGGCTAAGTTACCGAAAATAAATTTTGAGCCTTCCGTTGTGAAATTTAAAATCAGCACAAAAAATTTACTTACCCAAGAGAACGAAAGTTTAATCCAACCGAGCGGAGCCCAGAAGTGCGACATCGCCTCACCTTTAAGAACAAAAACGGCGAGAACAAATTGAAGCGCCAAACCGTTAACCACAAGTCTGTAGTTGATTTTCTTTTTATTATTAGAAAATAGATAAGCGATTCCGAGTAAAAGGAGTAACCCGATTATCCCGCGAATAATAGATTCAAACATCAGAAGTTTTCTCCGGAATATAATGACAATTTCTGCATCGCGCCTCATAAGCGCCGGAAGAGCCTACAAGCACTCTATCCTTAGATTTTACAATTCGCTGAGTCTTGTCGGCGGGGTTTCCGCACACAACACAAATAGCGAGGGTTTTTGTTATGTATTCCGAAACGGCAAGGAGTTGAGGAATCGGCTCGAAAGGAATTCCTTTGTAATCTTGGTCAAGTCCCGCTACAATAACACGCTTCCCTTTGTCGGCAAGCTCGTTGCAAACGTCAACTAAATCGTTGCTGAAAAATTGTCCTTCATCAATCCCGATTACATCGGCATCGTCGGCTTGAGCAAGAATTTCTTCAGGCTTATCTACAATAATTGCTTCCATTGCCTGCTCGGAGTGAGAAACAATTTCATACTCGGAATATCTGTTGTCAATTCGAGGCTTAAAAATTTTTACATTCTGTTTTGCAATTTTAGCTCTTTTTAATCTTCTAATTAATTCTTCTGTTTTACCGCTGAACATACAGCCGGCAATTACTTCAATCCACCCGATGTTTACGGGAGTCGGGTGAGGAGCATTTGTTATCATTCGTCTAAATCCTTATCTGAAAATCCGTAGGGGAGTAAATCTTTTATCTTAACTTTTTTGTAGTCGCCGGCTGAGTTTGTCATGATTACATCCAAATCTTCGCCGCAATGTTCATATAGAACTTGACGGCAAGCTCCGCAAGGCGAAATAAAATTTTTTGAATCGGAAGCAATGGCGATAGTTTTAAATTCTCTTTCCCCTTCGACAAGCGCTGTAAAAATTGCAGTTCGTTCTGCGCACATAGTTAGGGAATATGAAGCATTTTCAATGTTTGCTCCATGATAGATTTTCCCTGCCGCGGTTTCCAAAGCAGCTCCAACACGGAAATGGGAGTAATCCGAAAGGGAACGTTTTTTTGATTCGACGGCGATTTGAACTAATTCTTTATCAGTCATATTATCCTATAAATTTTCTGATTTTAAAAAATAAAAGATAAGAAAAAAATTATTTCCATTTATTTTTATAAAAGAATGAATTGATAAAATTAATTATTAAAATAAAATTGTAAAGAAATTCAAAGATGATAATTTCATGAATTTTAAATTTTCGATATGAAAAATCAGAGTATTTCCCGATGATTGATATGTCCATTCTAAGTTTTATTAAAACCGGAAAAATGAAAAGGGGATTATAAAGCAGGAGGAAAAGAGAGGACGTAACTGCTAAGTTGGATAAAAACCAAATTCCCAAAAGTAATTTTTGTTTCAATAAGTAGTTGTGTGAAGTGCTTACATGCCTCGACTTTTGTCTGAAAAAATCTTTCCAAGTGGAAACTGTTTTGGAAAATACTCTTCCGCCGATTGTTTCAATGAAGCCGATTTTCTTTTTTTTTCTTAAAGCTTCGAGGGTCAGTAAATCGTCATCGTGTAATAATTTTTTGATTGTCGATTCGTAATCGCCGAGTT
>CAYLYR010000222.1:0-3848 GCA_964387835.1 uncultured Melioribacter sp. | reverse complement strand
CGGATTGCGTGTTACCAATTGGAGTAATTGTCGGATAAAGCCCGATCAGGAATGTAGTATCACTAACATCATGCACGTCGAGCTGGTAAATATCGGTAATTTTAATTCGAGCGTCAGCTGTTGCCAAGTTGGGAGTTGTCCAAGTGTATGAACCGGCATTCCCGGGCGCTAATCCGACAAGTATTGGATAACTTGAACCGCCGTCGGTAGAAAGAAGAATTCTGACACTATCGAGATAATTACTCGTCCAAGTTATATTGTATGTTGAATTACTATTAATCGCTACATAGTTATTCGGTGTAAGAACATTTATCGAAACAATTGAAAAATTAGTGTCGCTGACATCGTAAACATTCGCATAATCAAAATCTTGCAGTTTTATCCTCGCCTGGTCGGTAGGAACATTAGGGACTGTCCAATTGTATTTTCCGCTATCTCCGACAGCTGCGCCGATAAAGTTCCAAGTACTGCCGCCATTCACCGAATATGAAATTCCCACATTATTTATGTACTTGCTTTCCCATGTAATTTCATAAGTGTTCCCAACCTGCAGTTTCTCCAATTGCCCGCCGTTGGGGGAAGTAAGCTGAATATGAGAAATAACAAAAGTAGAGTCGCTAATATCAAATATCGAATGGTTATCGGCATCTTCCACTTTCATTCGAGCCGAAGGCGTTGCCTGCGTTTCAATCAGCCAATAATAACTTCCCGAAGCCGCATCAATGTTATTGGCAATCGGAGTCCATACATCAGAGCCGCTTTGCAGCTCCACATACAAATTAACATGAGAAATAGTATTGCTGCTTGATGCCCACTCGATTGTGTAAGATGTACCGATTTGTTCTCCTTCTCCGCCATTCGGCTTCTTCATTTTAATGTAACTTACCGTAAAAGTAGAATTAGACGTATCGGCAATATTAGGATAATCGGAATCGACAATTCTCAACAAATAGTTCGGTGAAGCATAATTAATATCATCCGGTATTGCCCATTCAACTTTCCCGCTATCGGCAACTACCGGAGCTTGATTAATATTGGTCCAATTAAGCGAGTCCGTTGAATATTGAATATTAACAAAACTAATAAATGAGCTGCTCCAGGTTATTTCATGCGTTTTACCGGTTTGATAAACATTTCCGCCGTTAAAGTTCACTATTTTCAAGTTACTGATTATAAAAGGAGCATTTGAAATATCATAAAGAAGCGGATTATTTTCATCGCTGATTTTTACAAAACAAGAATCGGAAACATCATCGGGAATTGTCCAGTTGAAATATGCCGAATCGGCAGGATAGTTCTGCGCAAAGGGTTTCCAAACACCGTCGTTGGTTTTGTAATAAAGATTGACTTTAGCAATATTATTTGTTCTTGACCAAGTAATTTTTTTTGTAGTTCCGACCAAAACTTTCTCCGGAGAATTAAATACCGTAAGTTCCAATCCTCCAATTGAGAAATATTTGTCGCTTGTATCGGCAAGTGAATTGTTTACGGCATCCGAAATCCGAACAAGAGCGGAATCCGACGAAATTCCGGTGCCGATATTCCAGAGGTAGGAACTATCCGAGGAATGAACGGACGTTGCTAATCTCGCCCAATTTGTCCCTCCGTTTAATGTGTAGTCCACATTAACATAAGGAATTGTTTCGGAAGTTACGTTCCACTCGATTTTAAAAGGGGCGCCGGCTTGGATAAACTCATTCCCGTTAGGACTTAGGAGCAGCATCTTACTAATTTTTATTGCTCCGCTTGTACTCTTAATTAAATTGTTGGACTCAGGATCGAGAATAACAATTTTTGCGTTCGGAGATTCGATTAACGGAAGCCGCCAAACATAAATAGAATCGTTTGCATTAACATTCGCATCAATCAGCACAAGATTTGAATCCGCCGTATTTCCGCTTAACGAGTACAAAAGATTCACCTTGTGAACCGACGCGCTCGCATCCCATGCAATTGTATCGCTTCTGCCTGCAATCCAATGTGAACCGAGCGAAGGTGAAGTAACTTTTATCCAGCCGATACTGAAAGGCGATGCGCTGGTAACAACTTGACTGCTATCAATTGTATTGCGAAGCCTTATCAATCCTTGTTCGGTACTAATCTCCGGAGGGACATTCCAAGTCCAAAGTGAATCATCACCAATTGCGGAAGTAGTTAGAGTATCCCACGAACTGCCGTTATCATAAGAAACTTCAATTTGAATATTTGTTATAAATGCGCTGCTCCATTTAATATTGTATTGCGAACCGGCTTCCAATTTTTCTCCGCCGTTAGGTGAAATAAGCGCGAGCTGGGAAGTAAAAATTGTAAATTTATCGGAAGTATCCGCAACTGTATTAATATTCGGATTATAACCTCTGACCAGACAACTGTTTGAATTAACATCAGCCGGTAATTGCCACGTTAAAGAATCACGACTGCTTGCAACGCTGTTTTGAATTGTATTCCAAGTTTGACCGTTATTAAGAGAATATTCCAAATTTAAGTTGCCGAGAAAGTCTCCCGAGTTCCATTCTATTAAGTGTTGAGAGCCGGAATTCCAATTCGTTGAGCTGTTTGGAGATGTAAATTCCAAACGTGATATTGTAAAATAACTATCGGACGAATCAATAATTTGATAGTTTGAACGTACATCGCTGATTCTTATCAAAACCGAATCACTAACTACTCCCGATGGCAACGTAATATTTACGCTTCCCGAAGCGGAAGAATCTATCTCGGAATGGAGAGTTAAATTTGTTTTGGCGTCAATTACCTCAACGAGGACTTGTTTTACAGAATTACAATTAGACCAAGTTATCGGCATATTTTTCCCGGAAAGATAAACTTCCCCGCCGTTGGGAGAATTTACTTTTACCCATCCGGTAATAAATGATTTTGATATGTCATTAATCTGAGGATGATTGATAGATGCAATTTTAATTAAAGCGCTGTCTGAACATAAGTTGTTAGGCACATTCCACATGAATGTATCTACAGATGCGGTAATGTTTGAAGCGCCTTGAATACCGCTCCATATTCTCCCGTTATCTAAGGAATAAGATAATTTAACTCCGCTGATTGATGAACTTACATCCCAAGTAATCGGCAAAATTGTTCCGGCTGAAATATATTCTCCGCCGATTGGTTTGGTTAATTTTAATTTAGCAATCGTAAATACGTTATCGCTGGAATCAGAAACAGAGGGATTTTCCAAATCCGTGATTTTAACAAGGCATTGATTTGATTCAAGCGTATCGGGAATAGCCCAACGGAATGAATCTGCCGAGGCAGCCGTAGCATTGCTGATTGTAGTCCAAGTTGAACCATTATCCGAGCTAAAATCAATCTTAAAATAATTAACGAGAGAGCTTGACCAAGTAACGGTTAAGGAATCTCCGGAGCGGAGGAATTCGCTGCCGTTCGGATAAGTGAGATTTGCAAGAGATTGGTAAATTGTAAAATAACCGGACTCCGATTTTATGTTCCCGTTCGATTTATCTGCAATGCGCACTTTCACCGAATCGTCAGTGGTATTGGGAATCAGCCAATTGTACTGTAAATCGGTTGCGGCAACGGAAGCAACATCAATCCAGCTTATACCTTTGTTAAGAGAGTACTGAATCTGTAACGAATCAATTCCGCAATACTGCCATTTTATTTGATGAGTCGTTCCTACTCTCCAATTTGCTCCGGCTGCAGGTTCGAATAACTTCAAATTTTTAATTGTAATTGGTTTCGGAATCGTATCCGCAATTGATTGGAATGCAAAATCAATTAATCTGATATAAACCGAATCTCCGCAAACAGAATTATCAATTACCCAAATGAAGGAAGAATCACTTGCGGAAGCAGGCGTTGAATTAATC
>CAYLYR010000221.1:0-3933 GCA_964387835.1 uncultured Melioribacter sp. | reverse complement strand
CGGCAAAATTATCGGAGGCGGACTTCCGGTAGGGGCGTTCGGCGGCAAAAAGGAAATCATGGATTATCTTTCTCCGAACGGTCCGGTTTATCAGGCGGGAACATTAAGCGGAAACCCGCTCGCAATGTCGGCGGGATACGCTGCGTTAAGTTATATTCAAAATAATCCTTCACTTTATGATGAATTGGAAAAGAAAGCTACATTTATTGAACTGGAATTCAAAAAAAACATGGAACATTTCGGCAAAAATTTTGCGATGAATCGAGTAGGCTCGATGAGCGCTCTCTTTTTTACGGAAGAAGAAGTTGTTGATTTCACTTCTGCCGCTTCATCCGATACTAAAATTTATGCGGATTATTTTTCCGGAATGTTGGAAAAAGGCATTTATCTTGCACCGTCTCAGTTTGAAGCTATGTTTATTTCCACAGCTCATTCGGAAAAAGATTTGGAAAAAACCGTTGAAGCCAATTATGAAACTTTGAAAAGCATACTGAGTAAATCTTAGTTTTATGTAAGTTTTTATTCGTGGAAGGAATTAATAAATTTTCAATATATTAGATTAGTTAAAAATCAAATAGGAGTAATAAATGGAAGCAATTACAGGACTTTCAATAGTAATAATTATAGCAATATTATTTTTTCTAATTCTCTTTTTCTACTTTATTCCGATTAACCTTTACATCACCGCCTACTTCTCAGGCGTGAAAGTTAAAATAATGAAAGACTTAATGGGCATGCGTTTTCGTAAAGTTCCGCCTGTTATCATTATTAGAAGTTTAATAACGGCAACAAAAGCCGGCTTGGAGTTGGACATATCCAAGTTGGAAGCTCACTATCTTGCAGGGGGAGATGTAATCAAAGTTGTTAAGGCTTTAATTTCCGCTAACAAGGCTAATTTGGATTTATATTTTGAAAGAGCCGCCGCAATTGATCTTGCGGGACGCGATGTTTTGGAAGCGGTTAAAATGTCGGTTATCCCGAAAGTTATTCAAACTCCGTTGGTAACTGCGGTCGCTAAGGATGGAATTCAGCTTAAAGCATTGGCAAGAATTACGGTGCGCGCCAATATCGACAGACTTGTCGGAGGCGCGGGTGAAGCAACAATTTTAGCGAGAGTCGGCGAAGGAATCGTCTCCACAATCGGTTCAAGTCAAAGTCATAAAGATGTCCTTGAAAATCCCGATAGTATCTCGAAGGTGGTTCTTCAGAAAGGATTGGATTCCGGAACCGCATTTGAAATTCTTTCAATCGACATTGCCGACGTTGACGTTGGGACAAACATCGGCGCTATTTTACAGACAGACCAAGCCGAAGCCGATTTGAAGGTAGCGCGCGCCAAAGCGGAAGAAAGACGCGCTGCAGCCGTTGCCGCCGAACAAGAGAACAAAGCCGAAATCGCAAGAATGCGCGCTAAAGTTATTGAAGCTGAAGCGGAAGTTCCTCTTGCAATTGCCGAAGCATTTCGTAACGGGAATCTTGGCGTCATGGATTATTATAATTTGAAGAATATACAAGCAGATACGGATATGAGAGAATCAATTTCAAAAACCGACGATCCTTCAAAAGATAAAAAAAGCGGTAAGTAAACGTGGACAATAATTTTTTTGAAATATTAATTGCTCTTTATTTTATTTTTACTTTTGTAGGCGGTTACTTAAAAAAGAAAAAGAAAGAAGAAGCAAAAAGAAAGAGTATGGATGCCGTTTCGGAGGAAGTTCCTGTTGCTGTTGAATCGAAAGAAGATTTAAAAGCCAAGCGAGACCGTGAGACACGCGAGATGCTTAATAAAATCTTCGGCGTTCAAATTCCTCTTGAAGATAAGGAAGACTTTTCCGAAACGGTTAAAGATGAATATATTCCGAAAGAAAATATTGAAGAACTTCCTACTTGGAATCCGGAGGATGATTTTAAGGAAGAAGATTCTTATTCCCCGGAAATCCGGTCTCAAGAATTTCTTTCAAAACAATATGAGGCTCAACAGACGAGCAGCGAATTTGAAAAGCCTACTATTATAAAAGAGGATAATACTGCTGAAAAGATTCCGACTGAAATAAGCAATTCTGAATTTTTACATAATAAGCTTTTGCGCAGATTAAAAAATCCCCAAACTCTAAAAGAGGCGATTTTACTTGCTGAAATATTAAATAAACCGAAGGCGCTTCGCAGATATGGTTAAGAAAGTCGTCTTAAAAAAATCCGGCGGATTGCGGGAAAAATATTCACAAATATCTCCGGAACAGTTTACAATAAATTACGAAAATGAACTTAATCCCTCTCAGTACGAGGCGGTTACTTCTTTGAACGGGGCATATTTGGTAATTGCCGGAGCGGGAACGGGCAAAACCCGCACGCTGGTTTTTCGAGTTGCGCGCTTGGTGGAAATGGGAGTTAATCCTTCTTCAATTCTGCTCCTTACGTTTACGAGAAAAGCTGCGCGTGAAATGATGAATCGCGCTTCAATAATTCTTGACTCAAGATGTGAAAAGATTAACGGAGGGACTTTTCATTCCTTTGCAAATTTAACTCTAAGAAAATATGGAAGGTACGTCGGCTTAAATTCTAATTTTACAATTCTTGATCAGGGCGACAGTGAAGACGTTGTGAACCTTATTCGTTCACAACTTGATTTGGGTAAAATCAAAAAGCGTTTTCCAAACAAGGCTACATTGGTTAAAATCTATTCTCTTTCACGTAACACCGTTAAAAAGGTTGATGAAATTATTGAAGAGGAATATCCTCACTTCCTTCCTTTCTTAGAGCAAGTAAAAGGCATTTATTCTGTATTTGAGAAATATAAAAGAGAGAATCAACTTCTTGATTATGATGATTTGTTAATTATGCTGAATCGATTTTTGGAATCCGACAATGCGGCGGTAGAACATTTTCTCTCTCAATTGGATTATGTGATGGTTGATGAATATCAGGATACGAATCACATCCAGGCGGAGATTGTGAAAAATTTGGCAAAGAGAAAGAATAACGTTATGGTAGTGGGCGATGACGCACAATCGATTTACTCCTTCCGAGGCGCTAACTTTCAGAATATTATGGAGTTCCCAAAGATATTCCCGAATACTAAAATTATTAAGTTGGAAGAAAATTACAGAAGTAATCAAGGAATACTCGATTTTGCAAATCATATTATCGGGCAATCGGTAAATAAGTTTGAGAAGAAACTTTTTTCGCGGCGTGTATCCGATGAACTTCCCGCAATCGTTTCGGCTAAGAATGAAAACATGCAGTCGAGATTTATTGTTGATAAAATACTCGAGCTTCGTGAAGAGGGTGTTCCCCTTAACGAAATTGCAGTGCTTTTTCGCTCATCCTATTTCTCATTCGATTTGGAAGTTGAACTTACAAAAGCAAATATTCCTTTTGTTAAGTTTGGGGGAATGAAGTTAATAGAAAGCGCGCATATAAAGGACTTGCTCGCTTTTATGCGAATTACGGTAAACCCGAGAGATTTAGTCAGTTGGTACAGAGCGCTGCTGCTTCACGACGGAATCGGTCCGAAAAAAGCGCAACTATTCCTGAATGCTCTTTCACAAATGGAAATAAGTTTTGACGCCGATATAGTAAAATATGACGATAAGCAATTCGGTAAATTCAGGACGCTGATTGAAATTCTTCACGATTTGCACAAAGATAAAAAGACTCCGGCTGAAGTAGCTGAGATTACATTTGCGTATTATGAACCGTTATTCAAAAATAAGTATAACGACTTTAACAAGCGTAGAAAAGATATTGATATGTTTATCAACATTGCTTCCAACTATCGTTCTATCGATTCCTTCTTATCAGATATGGCGCTTGAACCGCCGCGGGACAGCGTTGTTGATGTTGACCCTGAAAATGACGAAGAAGAATACATTACACTTTCTACAATTCATTCGGCTAAAGGATTGGAATGGCACGCGGTTTTTATCATTAATT
>CAYLYR010000220.1:0-4038 GCA_964387835.1 uncultured Melioribacter sp. | reverse complement strand
CCTGGAAACTTGTGGCAAGAGCATATGCAAAGAAATCAATGCTTAACGTCGCATAAATTTTTTCCTTTCTAAATCTAAATCCGAACAAGTCAATGCTTGTGCCGATGTCAACTTTCAAATTATCGGTCTTGATTAAATATTGAACGCCGATGCGCGGTTCTTCGTAATCGGTTTTAATCGGCATAAAATTTATTCCGGAAGGAAACATAATAAACCGAAAATCTTTTCCCTTTGCCGAAGTGGAATTCTGTGCAATCAGACCGTTAATACTCAACATGAGTGCAAATGTTAATGTCAAAAGACGTTTCATATTATCCCGCAATGCTAAATTTGAAAAATCGAAATAGTAAGGATAAGAACTTAGAGGAAAAAAAGAAAACAGCTCTCCGATTTTTAATTTTCATCAAACCTTTTTTTTCAATAATTTGCAGTCAAAAAAAGAGAGCTATGAACAGAACATTAGTTATTCCGTCAATTGATATTCTTCACGGGAAAACCGTTCGTGTAGTGCAGGGAATTCCGGAAATGCACACTTCCAATTACGGCGACGACCCGATTGAAATGGCGATGCTTTGGCGAACGGAAAATGCCAAGATGCTTCACTTAGTTGATTTTGATGCTTCTCAAAGAAGCTCAAAGGAGAACTTCGATTTGGTTGAAGAAATTTGCGACAGTGTAATCATTCCGGTCGAGTACGGCGGCGGTATTCGTTCATTTGACACTGCCGAGGAAATCTTATCTCTCGGAGTTCACAGAATTGTAATCGGTTCGCTTTACTTTGATAATCCGAAAGAGTATATAAAAATTATTGATAAATTCGGACCGACAAGAATATCAGCCGCTATTGACGTTATAGATAACGAGGTTGTTACTCATGCACGCCGGCAAAGGACAGGCATTTCTCCCTTAGACCACGCTAAAAACCTTTCCAAATTAGGCGTTGAACGTTTTATTATTACCGATATTCTTCGCAACGGAATGTTGGGCGACCCGAATATTGAACTATCATACAAAATAGCTTTGGAAACAGGCGTGAAAGTTACTCACAGCGGCGGAATTTCTTCCTATGAAGATTTACTTAAACTTCAGAAGATAATCGATTCCGGCGTCGATTCGGTAATTGTAGGAAGAGCGCTTTACGAGAATAAGTTTTCTTGCCAAAAAATTTGGCGAATTGCCGAAACCAATTTTTTTTCATAATTAGGAGGAGCGATGTTAGAAATAAAAAAAATATTAGTCCCGATTGATTTTTCGGATTATTCCTTAAAAGCGCTTAGTTATGCGATTGATTTTGCTCAACTAACAAATGCGGAATTATTTATTGTTTATGTTATTGAGCCGATAATTTATCCTACCGATTTTACTCTCGGAGAAGTTGTCCCGACATTCGAATCAACGATTGAAGTCAATTTTTCGGAACAACTGAAAAAATTAGCCGAGGAACAAATCGGCGATAAACTTAAATACAATCTAATAACGAAAGAAGGGCGCCCTTTCCTCGAAATAATTAATGCGGCAAAGGAAACCGATGCCGACTTAATAATAATCGCAACACACGGACACACCGGCATGGAACATATCCTTTTCGGAAGCACAGCGGAAAAAGTTGTGCGCAAAGCTCCTTGTCCGGTGCTCTCGTTAAGAGACCCGATAAAAGGATTTTCGTACGATAATAATGGGAAATGATTTCGAAAAACGGCTGTCGGAAATTTTAAGTAACAATAAATCCGGCAGCAGCGAAATAAAGGAAAACCTGATACGGCTTTTTATCGATATTTTATCGGAAGGTGAACTTCCGCACAAATTTATAAAAAAGGCTCAAGCTCGGTTGAGTGAGTTTGCTGCTGTTGAGAATTTTCTTAAGAGATTTAGTAAGTTCAATTCCACGAGCGAACAACTTAATTTCCTAAACAAACTATCGAGCAAGTCGGATGAAGTAGCCGATAAACTTTACATGCAGCTAAAAAATTCACTTCACGGCAATTCCAAAATCGTTACAATCTCAAACAGTAAAACCTTAGTTGAAATTTTCCTCCGTGCATCTTCCGATTTCCCCGGCATCGAGATTTTTGTTTCCGAAAGCCGTCCGATTAACGAGGGCGTTATTATGGCGGAGAAATTAGCTGAGAATAATGTAAACGTTACTCTCATTACCGAAGCCATGCTGCCCGAATTTATTTCTACATGTGATTTTGCTTTGATTGGGGCTGATAAAATTTTGCCTAATGGAAATGTTGTAAATAAAATCGGCTCGCGCTTAATGGCGATTCTCTGCGGCTACTTCGGGAAACCGTTTTTCACAATTGCCGATAAGTCGAAGTTTAGCGCTTCTAATGAAATTGAGCTGAAGGAATATCCGAAAAGCGAGATATATTCCGGAACTAACTTATTATTAAAAGTTGGTGCAAATTACTATTTCGAAATAATAGAAAAAAATTTGATTACTAAAATTATTACCGCTTAGATGCCGATTGATATATCACACAAAATCCCTCTGGTTTCAACTATTTAATGCAAAAAAATAGAATATCTTAACATCTTCTTTATTTACTAAAATTATTTTTATTATTTTTGGAGCTTAAAGTATTTTTTTAAGAGAAAAAATATTTATTGCGGTATAAAACAAATAAATTAATGATTTAACTACTATTTTAAGGAATTTACTATGGCTAAAATATTGCACAAAGAACAATTATCGGAAAATGTTTTTCTGATGCGTTTGGAAGCTCCCCTAATAGCCGAAGAAAGAAAAGCGGGTCAATTTATTATGCTGCAAATTGATCTTGACTACGGAGAGAGAATTCCTCTTACTATAGCTGACGCCGACAAAGAAGAAGGTTCGATTACAATCATCTACCAGGTTGTCGGCTTAACTACAGATGAACTTTCAAGAATGAATGTCGGCGACGACATCCCTGTTCTTGTCGGTCCGCTCGGAAAACCTACTCACGTTGAAAATTTCGGCACTGTTGTCTGTGTCGGCGGCGGAATCGGAGTGGCTCCGCTTCATCCTATTGCTCAAGCAATGAAAGAGGCTGGGAATAAAGTGATTATAATTATGGGCGCAAGAAACAAAGAGCTTATGATTATGGAAGAAGAAATGAAAAAAATTGCCGACGAACTGATTATTGTTACAGACGACGGAAGTTACGGTAGAAAAGCTCTTGTTACCGAGCCGTTGAAGGAAATTTGCGAACGCCCCGAAAAACCGGACTTGGCGGTTGCGATTGGTCCTCCGATTATGATGAAATTCTGTTCAAAAACCACCGAACCTTACGAAGTACCCACCGTTGTTTCCCTCAATACAATTATGGTTGACGGAACCGGAATGTGCGGCGGCTGCCGTGTAAATGTCGGCGGAGAAGTTAAATTTGTCTGCGTTGACGGTCCTGAATTTGACGGGCACAAAGTCGATTTCGATAACATGATGGCTCGCCTCAACTCATTCAAAGAGATTGAACAGGAAAAACACAATTGTTATTTAGATAAAATTACAGATAAAAAATTGGCTGAACAGAATAAGGAGGCAAAAGCATGAGTCACCAGACTGTAGAAGAAATAGACGCTGTCGCCAAAAAATTTATTGACGAGCTTTTCCCTAAAAAAGAAGAATTAAAAGTTAAAGATAGAATCAAGATTCCCGTAATGGAAATGCCGACTCAAGACCCGGACGAAAGAGTATGTAATCTTGAGGAAGTTGCAATCGGGTTCACCGAAAATGAAGCGGTTATTGAAGCAATGCGCTGCATACAATGCCCTACTCATCCTTGTATTGATGATTGTCCGGTTCATATTAACGTTCCCCTTTTTATTGAAAACATTGCCAACTACGATTTCCAAGGCGCTGTTAACGTAATCAAGGAATCAAGTCTTCTTCCTTCGATTTGCGGAAGAGTTTGCCCGCAGGAATCACAATGCCAGAAGAATTGCTCCGTAGGTAAAGTTTTTAAAAATGTTGATAAATCGGTTGGAATCGGAAGATTAGAAAGATTTGTAGCCGATTGGGAAAGAGAAAACGGTGAAGTTGAGCTTCCCTCC
>CAYLYR010000219.1:0-4049 GCA_964387835.1 uncultured Melioribacter sp. | reverse complement strand
ATTTACGGCATAAAATTTTTTGCTCTGCGAAATAATAATTTTTTTGTGAAAATTTGAAGGATTTTGTTCCCTTTCGAACTTCCCCAAATATCGGTCGCCAATTTACACTTAAAAAAATCTATTTTGTTGTTAATAATGCGGACTTCATAATATTATTTAATTACAAATTGAATAATTTTTTCTTATTTTTAATGTTCAAATTTGATTAGGATTTTAATAAAAATATTGAGGAATTATGTTTAGAGTTTTGGTTGTTGACGATGACCCGAACGTACGGTTGTTTCTCGAACGGCTTTTGGCAAAAAAGTTTTCATGCACGGTTCAAACAGCGAGAGACGGAGCTGATGCTCTTTCAAAACTAAAAGAGTTTGACGCCGAAGTTATGCTTCTTGACATCACTATGCCGGTTATGGACGGTGTGGAAACTTTAACCGCTATCCGTCAAGATGACAAGTTCAAAAACTTGGAAGTAATTGTACTTACAGCCGTTAGTGAGAAAGAGACCGTTGCTAAGGTGATGTCGATGGGTGTTGTAGATTATATGTTGAAACCGTTACTCTATGAACAAACATATCTCCGATTAAAAGAGCTTTTTGAAATTGTAAGAAAAAGAATACAAAAGAAGAAGTTGATGGAGACCTCTGAAAGTGAGGAAGAACTCGATCCTTCAATTGAAAAGTTTTTATTGGTTTTATCCGATGAAAATTTAAGGATAAACTTAAAGGAAAGCTTAACGAACCTCGGTTATTATGTTATCGATACCGATAACGGAGCCGAAGGGCTAAAACTTTTTGTTAAATTTAAACCGGAAAAAGTGATTGTCGGTGAGAATATTCATCTTCTGAATGAGAAACTTTTTGCACAAAAAATAAAGACTTTCAAGGGACAAATACCTGCACTTGAAGTCTATTTCGTAAAAAAGGAAATGGGTAATATCTCTAACACGGAAAAAGAATTATTCGATTTTATTATTTCAAAAGATAAAGCAATCTCTATGTTTCAAAAGTAATAGTATTATTTATTAACCTATTAAAAATGAGGAATTAGAGTGGCGGTTATCAAACCTTTTAATGCAGTACGACCGGAAAAAAGTGTTGTAAGTCAGGTTGCCAGTGTCCCCTACGATGTAGTTAATCGTGAAGAAGCAAAAAAAGAAGCTGAAGGGAATAAATTAAACTTTCTACGAGTAACTCGTTCGGAAATTGAGTTGCCGGATGATGTAAATGCATATTCACCGGAAGTTTATCAGAAAGCGAAAGAAAACTATTTAAGATTAAAAAAAGAGGCTCCTCTTCTTAAGGATACAAGCCCGAAGTTTTACTTGTACAGGCAAATCATGGGTGAACATTCGCAAGTTGGAATAACGGCAACATTCTCAGTAAAAGATTACGACAACGACGTAATCATGAAACATGAAAAAACTAGAAAAGCCAAGGAAGACGACAGAACAAACCATATCATTACTACACGCGCCCAAACCGGCGTTGTTTTTTTAACGTACAAAGGCGTTGACGAAGTTAACAAAGTAGTAAACGATGTTGTTGAAAAAAATGAACCCGAATATGATTTCACCGCTCCCGACGGTATTCGTCACACTGTTTGGATTATGCCCGAAGAACTTAATGATGTTATTATTTATGAAATAGGAAATGTAGAACATCTTTATATTGCGGACGGACATCACCGTGCGGCAAGCGCAAGCAGAGCGCAGAAAGTGATGATGAAAGAAAATCCGAATCACACCGGCGAGGAAGAATACAACTATTTTATCGCCGTTCTATTTCCCGCCGAACAGTTGAAAATTCTTCCCTACAACAGAGTGGTTTTTGATTTATTCGGTAATTCCGAAGATGATTTTTTGAAAAAAGTTTCGGAAAATTTTATATTAAACGAAACCGACTCACCAACTCCGACTAATGTTAGAAACATCAAAATGTACCTCTCGGGAAAATGGTTCTCTCTTACTCCGAATGAAAATGTAAAAAAAGCCGATACAGTCGGTGGGAACTTGGATGTAAGTATTCTGCAAGAGTATTTGCTGCACCCGATACTCGGAATCGGCGATCCGAGGACAGATAACAGGATTGATTTTATCGGAGGAATCCGCGGGACAAAGGAGTTGGAAAAATTAGTTGATAGCGGGAAAGCAAAAGTTGCCTTTTCAATGTTTCCGGTTTCAGTTGACGATTTAATAAACATCTCTAATGCCGGAGAAACAATGCCGCCTAAATCGACTTGGTTTGAACCGAAGTTAAGAGACGGCTTATTAATTCATGAAATTTAACGAGGTATAAAAATGGAAAAACGTGTTTATAATTTTAATGCCGGACCTGCAGCTTTGCCGGAAGAAGTTCTGAAACAAGCTCAGAAAGATTTTTTAATTTACCCCGGCGCCGGTATGTCGGTTATGGAAATGAGTCATCGTTCCAAAGAGTTCGATAAAATTATCAATGAAGCCAAAGCCGATTTGAAAACCTTACTTGATATTCCCGATAACTACCACATACTCTTTTTGCAAGGGGGCGCTACGCTTCAGTTTTCTATGGTTCCGTTGAACCTAATGCCGCCGGCTGACAAAGCCGATTATATAGTTACCGGCTCATGGTCGAAAAAAGCCGTGAAAGAAGCTAAGAGAGTTGGAACGGTTAACATTGCCGCTTCCTCCGAAGATGACAATTTTACGAGAATACCGAAGCAAAACGAATTGAATCTTACTCCGGATGCTTCTTATGTGCACTTTACTTCCAACAACACAATTTTCGGAACGGAATTTAAGTCAGAGCCTGAAGTCGGAAATGTTCCTCTCGTTTGCGATACATCATCGGACATGCTTCACAAAAAAATTGATGTTTCAAAGTATGCTTTGATTTATGCCGGCGCTCAGAAGAACATGGGACCTTCCGGCGTTACACTTGTAATTATTCGCGATGATATGCTTTCACGCTCCTCAGACGAATTACACACTTACTTAAATTACACAACACATACTGCAAAAGCATCGCTTTATAATACTCCGAACACTTGGGGAATTTACATCATCGGCTTGGTTTACAAATGGCTTCTTAATAACGGCGGACTCGACGCAATGTACAAACGTAACTTGGAGAAAGCCGGAATCCTTTACGACGCAATTGATAACAGCGACGGATACTTCAAAGGTACTGTAAACAAAGAGGATCGTTCATTAATGAATGTAACCTTCCGTATGCCTAACGAAGACTTGGAAAAGAAATTTATTGCCGAAGCGGCGGAAAACGGATTCGTAGGAATAAAAGGACATCGTTCCGTCGGCGGATTACGAGCTTCTATTTACAATGCTTTCCCAACCGAAGGCGTTGCCGCATTTGTGGAATTTATGAACAAGTTCAAAAAAAATAATTAATTTTCACCCCTTAAAGGCAATCGTTTAGATTGCCTTTTTTATTAAAGGTTTTTAAATGCTCAACATTCAAATTTTCGGCACACTAAAAAACAACGATACTAAAAAAGCTATCCGATTCTTTAAAGAGCGCGGAATTAAAACTCATATCATCGACCTGAGAGAAAAAAATCTCGCAAAAGGCGAACTCGATAACATAACGAGAAAAATTCCCGTTGAAGAGCTGTTGGATAAAGAAGGAAAGGAATACCGGAAGAGAAATCTTGCCTATATGAAATTTGATATTACGGAAGAGATATTAGAAAATTCTCTTCTCGTAAAAATGCCAATCGTAAGAAACGGGAAGAAAGTTACAGTTGGTTACGAACCTAAAATTTGGACTAATTGGATTGACGAAAAATAATAAACTTTGCGGGCGATTATGAAATACAGATTAAGTGAATCTGAAATAGAAGAAGTTAAAAAACACGGGCTTTCTGAAAAAGACATTTTAAGGCAAATCGATTTTATATTATCGGGAACAGAAAAACCTCGGTTGCTCCGCCCAGCTACTGTTGCCGACGGAATACATTCATTTTCAGAATCCGAGATTAATGAACTTGTTGAGATATTCCACGCAAAAAAAAATAGTTTTACTTTCACTAAATTTGTTCCTGCTTCAGGCGCAGCT
>CAYLYR010000218.1:0-4088 GCA_964387835.1 uncultured Melioribacter sp. | reverse complement strand
TTTATTATTCCTTGTTCCTCTTTCATTTTCCTACTTCAAATATATCTTTTTTTGCATAAATTCTTTATGAAATTCTGATAATATTTCTTGTTTTTCCACAGCTTTGATTGAACTTTGCATAATAAACGAATAGTAACTTATCATATAGAAGGTGCTGAGCCAAAAATAGCGAGTAAATCGTTTAGCCAAGTTCCTTCAAAAAAATTTTGCTGTGGTTTGAAACCTTTCCAAATGCTCTCTGCTTATTAGTGCTTTTATCTTTTTTAACCGGATACCTTCTTGTGAGATTTTACAACAAAAAGTAAAAAAAGACTTGAAGAAAGAGAAAAACATTTATATATTTAGAATTCGTTTTTTGAACGGCGGGGTAGCTCAGTTGGTTAGAGCAGTGGAATCATAATCCACGTGTCGGGGGTTCGAATCCCTCCCCCGCTACAAATTTTATTTGGAGTTGAAATGTACACGATTTTAATGATTTTGTCTTTATTAATGTCTTTCCTCTTAATTGTTGTAGTGCTGCTGCAGGCAAGTAAAGGAGATGGACTTTCCGGAACTTTCGGCGGAGCTTCAGGCTCGCTAACATCGGCTTTCGGAAGTAGAAAAACTGCGGATTTTTTGAGTAAGACGACTTGGTGGTTAGGCGGCGGATTGCTTTTTATCGCTCTCTTAGTCAACTTATTTTTCCTGCCCGGTCAAACAACCGACGCACAAAGAAAAAGTATTGTTCAGCAAGCTGCGGCTAACGAAGTCCCCACTGCTCCGGCGCTGCCTCAAAACATTGCTCCAAACGTTCCCACCGCTCAGCAGAAAGCTCCGGCGGAACAACCGAAAACAGAACAGAAGAAAAAATAAATTTAATCCCGACTTTTGTCGGGATTTTTTTTGTTAAACTTTTTCCCTCAAAACCTTAAGATATTCCAAAGCCGAAGAGATATTTCCTCTCTTTTCTTTCATAGGTAAATCGTAGTTGTTCATCTTCAGCATTTCGTGTAAAGCTGCAAAACCGTCAACATCGGGATAAGCATTGTCGCGGAGATGATGAATTAATTTCAGTGTGGTAAATCCGTCGAACCAAAGTTTTTTCTGTTTTTCCAACTGTGCGGAAGTTTTTGATGAGGCAAGGATTTTTGTCCAAATTTTTTCAAACTTCTGCCGATGTAAAAAGTTTTTTAACTCAGGGTGAATTAATTCGGCTTTGTTCAATAAGTCGTTTGCCGACATAACGCCGATTTGATTAAATACCGACAGCCATTCCTTGAGCACAAGAAATGATTTCGGCGAATGAAGTCTAAATTCTTTTTTCTCCGATTTAAGAAATTTATCAACTGCTTTTCCCGTTCCGAACGGTACACGCCAAGAGCTGCGCGGCGAAGGATAAACCGCTGTTTCGGCAATTTCGATTATATTAAATCTTTTAGCTAATTTTTCCATAAAATAAAAGTCCTCGGCGGCTTTCTTTTTATTCATTCCCTCAACGGAAATGTACGCTTCGTAATCGGAAATCATCGTCGAGCCGATTGTGTAAAAAGCATAAGGAGAGCGGGCAAATTTTAATCCGAGTACGTAGTAGCGAAGAAATATTTCATATAAAATTATTGCTTCGGAAAAAGGATTTATATCAACGGGATGTTCAAAGCGGACATAACCCGCGGAGATATTTTCCTCATTAACCGAGTTGTAGATTGCACTCAAGTAATTTTTTTCGACCGTACAATCGGAATCGAGACAAACGAGAAATCTTTTTCCGTGAGCGTCATAATCAAAAACGGTTAAAGCGAAATCCATCCCAATTTTTCTCGCTAACCCGACTCCGCCCGTTTTTTGAGGAAGTTCCTTCCCAAGGCTGCTTGCGTCAATCAAGCCGAAATTTAATCCCGAAGAAATCAACTTTTTATCAAATTCATTTTTTGGAGTTCCGTTGATAATGCACTCAAGAAACTCGATCGATTTTGCGTTATTCTCAATTATATCGGAGGAAATATCAAGAGTGTTATTAACAACAAAGAGGAACAAAAATTTATCAAAATACTCCGGACTGTTTTTCAGCAATGAAGTGAGAAGTTTTTTTATATTTTCATATTCTCCGAGAGCGGGGATAACAACAACCGCTTCATATTTACTTTCGTTAGGTAAAATCAATTCGTGATGATTAAGCCCGTACTTTTTCAGATATTTAACTACTGCGGGCGGCAGAGGAAAATAGAAATGTTTAATCTTTATACTCATAGCGATTCTAATTCGGAATCTATTATTTTAACGGCTTGCTCAAAATCGGGAGAATCGAGATAATGAATTTTGTTTCCTTCTCTATCAAATTTGCGAATCCAAGTAATCTGCCGTTTTGCAAATCGCTTGATTGCGCTTGCCAGCTTTTGTTTCATGTCGTTGTAATTCAAAGCGCCTTTCAGATAGAGCGCTATATAACGATATTCCAATCCGAATTGTTCCAAACGCGAGTAAGTTATGCCTTGAGTAAGCAGATTTTCCACTTCTTCAACCATTCCGTTTTTCAATCGATTTTCAAGCCTTGCCTCAATCCGCTCATGTATTATTTTTCTTTCGGGTAAAATACATAAATTAATAAATCGTAATTCGGGAGCTTGAATAAAATCAGTACTGTCAGCTTCCGAAGTTAGAATTGCTTTTATTATTCTGCTGCGGTCAAGTAAGTCGGTTGTGTTGTGCAGCGAAGAAGAGGAAACCCTCAGCCGCTCACGCAGCTCATCATCGGAGTACTTTTCCAGCTCGTATATTTTTGTTCGGTCGAATTCAACTTTACTTAATTTGTATCTGTTAAAAACAGCATGTAAAAATAATCCGGTGCCGCCGACTAAAATAGGAAGCTTGCCCCGGTCGTATATTACGGCTATCGCTTTATTAAATTCCGTGATAAACAAAAACAAATTAAATTCATCCGCGGGGGAAATTATATCAATAAGATAAGCCGGAATTTTATTTCCGTTGATAAAGTATTCCGATAAATCTTTACCCGAACCGATATCCAAGCCGGTGTAAACTTGTCTGGAATCAGCGGAAATTATTTCCCCTTTGTACTTATCGGCTAACCGGACGGCGAGTGAAGTTTTCCCTACTGCGGTAGGTCCGATAACAGTTAGTATTGTGTTCTTCATCTACCCGACAATAGGAAGTATTATTGAAATAACAGAGCCTTGCGTATCGGTTTTTTTTACTGCCATTTTTCCATTGTTTGCGCTTATTATTTTGTCGGCTATTGCCAAACCGAGTCCGATGTGGTTTTCCTTACCGGAGGTAAAGTAAGGCTCGAAAATCTTGGATGTAAACTCCGGAGGAATACCGCTTCCCGAATCGGCAATTAGTATTTCCGCCAACTCGTCATTTTTTTTCAGACTTATGGAAATTGCTTTATGTTCTTCCATCGCTTCGCAAGAGTTAATTGCAATTTGCTCCAATGCCTCATAAAAACTACCGGCATCGAGTTCCACGGTTAAATCGGTTTCACCTTCAACCGGGATATCACAATCGATTTCTTCCTTCATCCTATCTGCAAAATCAGTAAGCAACTCCTTTAAATCATTTTTTTCAGTTTGATATTGAGACGGTAATTTCAAATAAATTCCGGCGTTTTTAACTCCCTTTTTTAATAAGTCTATTCTTTCGCTAACTGCGGAAAGTTTTGCTTTCAGGTTCTCATCTTCGGTTTCGTTTATAATATCATTTATCAGTTCCGCCGAAAAGTGTGTCGGGCTTTCAAAAACAGATGTAATTATTTCCGCAGCTTTAATACTGTCAAATTTTGTCTCTATTATTTTTTCTTTCTCTTCATGTTCGGGAAAATCGGAAAGAATTTCTTCCGCAATGTTCTTCTTTTCATCATCCTTCGGAATAACTTCATCAAACTCTTTTTCAAGATTCTCAGCCAACTTCGGATTTTGTGCAATCAGAGCGGCAGCTTCATCCGAAGAAAGCGCAAGAAGTAGCGTTTGCTTATCTGCAACGGCAATAAAATTGTAGATAGGTTCGCCCTTTGCCGCTTCTTTCCCGAAGAAATGATTTTCCGAAATGATATGTTTTTTCCCTTCTTCCGTTGTGATTACCGCCCCTTCTAT
>CAYLYR010000217.1:0-4156 GCA_964387835.1 uncultured Melioribacter sp. | reverse complement strand
ATTGGATTTCTTAAGTTTTAGTTTAATTTTTTGTTTAATAGGAGAAAATAGTGGCTTTACCTAAAAACCCGAAATACGACTTGAGATTACATTATCAACGAGTTTGGGAAACCGCTTTGATAATAGCGCTTGCGGTATTAATTATTTCCTTTAAATTTTTCCCGGAAGTAAAAAAGCAAGTAGTTAAACAGGAAGGTCCCCAAGAGCTTGTACAAGTTGAAGATGTAGAACATACTAAACAAGAAACGGCTCCTCCGCCTCCTCCGAAACCCCCAATCCCGATTGAAGCTCCTTCGGATGAAGTTTTGGATGATGTGGAAATTGAAGAAACCGATTTAAATGAAAATGCAGATGTAGCTCCTCCGCCTCCTCCGCCGAAAGTTGAGAAAAAAGAGGAAGAACCTGTATTTTTTGTAGCGGTTGAACAACAGCCTGAACCTATCGGCGGAATTCAGGGAATTCAGAAACGTATTGTTTATCCTGAAATTGCCAAAAGAGCCGGAGTTCAAGGCAGAGTATATGTTAGAGCTTATGTTGATGAGAACGGCATTGTTAGAAAGGCTGAAGTTGTTAAAGGCATCGGGGCAGGTTGTGACGAAGCAGCCGTAAAAGCGGTAATGGCTACACGCTTTAAGCCCGGAAGACAAAGAGGCAAGCCTGTTAAAGTGCAGGTTATGGTGCCGATCCTTTTCAAACTTAGATAAATTAAACTGCGATTGATTTTGCCCGTCATATGACGGGCTTTTTTTATCTCCTCTAATAAGTTTAACTTAAAATTATTCTCTAAATTCACTAATTTTATATCAGAAATTTTTAACCTTATAATTAAAAATGTGATGATTTTTTAATCGAAGGAACAGGGAACAAAAATTATTTTAATTTGGTATTAATGTAAAAACAGTTATACTTGAAAAGACATTAATCATTAGTTAAATTTAGAAATAAAAAAACAGGTCAAAATGGAATTTAATTTTTCTGAAAGAGTTCAGGATGTTATAAAATATAGTAAAGAAGAAGCATTTAGGCTTGGGCACGATTTTATCGGATCCGAGCATTTACTGCTGGGAATGATTCGCGAAGGAGAAGGCGTGGGAATTAAGATTCTCAAGAGTTTAGGCGTACAGCTCTTGGAACTGAAAACCTCTCTTGAAGATGCCATTCGTTCAACCGGAGGTACTTTAACCATAGGAAAAGTTCCTCTTACAAAACAAGCGGAAAGAGTGCTGAAACGGACACAAATCGAATCCAAAATTTACAGAAAAAACATAATAGGGACTGAACATTTATTGCTCGGAATACTTCGCGAACCTGACAATGTGGCTGCAAATATTTTGGCACAGTTCAACGTAACTTACGAAACCGCGAGAAACGAGCTTAATACGATTTACGGTCAGAGCGCATATTCAAGGGGAACCGATTTCGAACCTCCTTCCGCGCCGGTTGGAAAGAAAGCTGAAAAGTCAAAAACTCCGGTTCTTGATAATTTCGGGCATGATTTAACAAGACTTGCAACCGAAGGTAAACTCGATCCGGTGATTGGGCGTACAAGGGAAATTGAAAGAGTTACTCAAATTTTGAGTCGCAGAAAGAAAAACAATCCTGTTTTAATAGGAGAACCCGGCGTTGGTAAAACGGCAATTGCCGAAGGGCTTGCGCTTAGAATTGTGAAGAAGGAAGTTCCCCGAATCTTGATGAACAAACGCGTTGTTACTTTGGATCTCGCCGGTTTGGTTGCCGGAACTAAATATCGCGGACAGTTTGAAGAACGTATGAAAGCATTGATGAATGAACTCCAAAAAGCGGATGATATTATTCTGTTCATCGATGAACTTCATACTATTGTTGGAGCAGGCGGAGCTTCAGGCTCACTTGATGCTTCGAATATGTTTAAGCCTGCACTTGCGCGCGGGGATATTCAATGTATCGGAGCGACAACTCTGGATGAGTATCGAAAATTTGTTGAAACCGACGGCGCTCTCGACAGACGCTTTCAAAAGGTAATGGTTGAACCTCCGCATGTTGAAGAAACAATTGAAATATTAAGAAATATAAAATTTAAGTACGAAGAACACCATCACGTGCATTATTCCGATGAAGCAATTGTAGCAGCCGTTAAATTAAGCGATAGATATATTACCGACAGATATTTCCCTGATAAAGCAATTGACGTACTTGATGAAGCGGGTGCAAGAGTTTATATGGGAAACTACGATGTCCCGAACGAAATTATTCAACTTGAAGCCGATATTGAAAAAATCCGAGAAGAGAAAAAGGAAGTGGTTAAGCTCCAGGATTTTGAAGAAGCTGCAAGGTTACGCGATAAGGAAAGAGAGTTTCTTAATAGATTGGAGAAGGCGCGTGCGGACTGGGAGATTGAAGCCGATAAGTTGGAGTTTGATGTAACGGAAGAGGATATTGGCGAAGTTGTGGCAATGATGACCGGAATTCCGGTTACGAGAGTTGTTCAAGCCGAGTCGGAAAAACTTCTGCAGATGGAAGATGAACTTAAGAAATATATAATCGGACAAGATAAGGCGGTTGTTTCTCTTACAAAAGCGATACGCCGCGCCCGTGCGGGATTAAAAAATCCGAAAAAGCCGATTGGTTCATTCATCTTTTTGGGACCGACAGGCGTAGGTAAAACGGAAATGGCAAAAGTTTTAGCTCGTTATCTTTTTGATTCCGATGATGCTCTTATTAGAATTGACATGTCGGAATATATGGAAAAATTTGCAGTTTCTCGTTTGGTTGGAGCGCCTCCCGGTTATGTGGGTTATGAAGAAGGTGGACAGTTAACCGAACGTGTCAGAAGAAAACCTTATTCCGTAGTTCTTTTCGATGAAATTGAGAAGGCGCATTCCGATGTCTTTAATCTTCTTCTGCAAATTCTTGATGACGGAACCGTTACCGATTCACTCGGAAGGAAAATCGATTTTAAGAATACAATAATTATCATGACTTCAAACGTCGGGACAAAAAATCTTAAAGGAACCGGTGGTTTCGGTTTTAATGAGAATAGTTCGGATAACAGATTCGAGCATCTTAAAAATACGGTTCAGGATGCGATGAAAGATATGTTTAACCCGGAATTTCTGAATAGAATTGATGACATAATTGTTTTTCGTAATCTTGAGAAAGAAGATATTAAAAAATTGATTAATTTGGAGATAAGAGATTTGTTAAATAATCTCTCCGAGCAGAATCTTAAATTTAAATTATCTAAAAGCGCTATTGAATTTATTGCGGAAAAAGGATTCGACGAAAAGTACGGCGCACGTCCTTTGCGGCGCGCAGTGCAGAAATATCTCGAAGATCCTCTTGCGGAAGAACTTTTGCTGAATTCTTTCGAGGAAGGCGATACGATAATTGCTAAGCACAGAAAGAAGTCTGATAAAATAATTTTTACTAAATTTGTAAATAAGAAAAAAAAGAATAAAGAAGAGTTAAATAATAAGGAAGAAAATCACGTAAGTTCTTCCGGTGAATCTCAAATAATAAAGGATAATTAACATGGCAGTACTAACCCGACAAGAGATTGAGGAGCGCATCAAAGATTTGGATGGTTGGAAATTAGCGGATAACCGTCTTGAAAAGGAATTCCAGTTTATTGATTTTTACAATGCTTTAAGCTTTGTCGTTAAATTGGGAGTTGAAGCTGAAAAGCTAAATCATCACCCTGATATATTTATTCATTCCTACAATAAGGTTAAGGTTACTACTACCACTCACGATGAAAACGGCGTTACTGACCTCGACATAAAATTAGCCGATCGCTTGGAAAGGATTTAATCACTTATGACAAATAATGAAATTATTGATGTTTTTGTGAAATCACATGCCCTTTTAAAAGGGCATTTTTTATTGACTTCCGGAAAACATAGCGACCAATATTTTCAGTGCGCCCAAGCATTGCAGTATCCCGATGTTACTACAAAAATTTGTCGTGAAATATCTTCTTTTTTTGAAACGTATAATTTTGATTCCGTAATTGCTCCGGCAATGGGCGGAATTATTGTCGGACAGGAAACTGCAAGGCAATTGGGAAAAAGATTTATTTTTACCGAACGAGAAGATAAGAAGATGAAACTTCGCCGTAATTTTAGTGTTGAGAAAGGTGAAAACTTTTTAGTCTGCGAAGACGTAATTACAACCGGAG
>CAYLYR010000216.1:0-4161 GCA_964387835.1 uncultured Melioribacter sp. | reverse complement strand
TTTATAGAAATTTAATCACAATCGATAATGAAGAATTGAGTTCACCATAGCTCGAAAAAAAATGACAAGTTTATTGAGCAGAAAAAAACGGACAAGATTTTCTATTTTTCCCCAATAACATCTTTAACTGTATCAAGAGGAATATCTTCTATTCCAAAATATACATATAAAAAAAACGAGTCTGCATAATTCAAACTCGGGTTTATGAATAATGATTTCCAATTAAAGGGAGAATTTTGCGGTAAGCGTAAGAACTTTTGTTGAATTCGTAATATTAGTATTCAAATCCGTGCAATAGGCATTACCGGTAAAAGTTCCCGAAACTTTAGTCTCCGTTATTTCGTCAATCTTGACTGTTCCGGAATAGAAAGAATATAGCTTTAGCGCCGATAGGTCGGTAAGCGTTACATCATAATCATTAGGCACGGAAAACGTTCCGGTAGTTACGATATTGCCGTCTAAATCTTTACTGTATTCTCTTATAGTAACTGAAAAAATCAAAACCCTGAATAAAAAAAGGTCGGCTGTAAAGCCGACCTTCAAATGAATAAGGAATTCAAGAGAATTAGAATTCCAAACTGTGATCTTTTACTTTTGCAACAATATAATCTCTGTTCATTCTGGCAATATTCGTAATCGAAACTCCCTTCGGGCATTCGGCTTCGCAAGCGTAAGTATTTGTACAGCTTCCGAATCCCTGCTCATCCATCTCGTTAATCATTGCCTGAACTCTGGTGTAACGTTCCGGCTGCCCTTGAGGAAGAAGCGCAAATTGTGAAATTTTAGCGCTTGTAAAGAGCATTGCCGAAGCATTTTTACAAGCCGCAACACAAGCGCCGCAGCCGATACATTCGGCGGCTTCTATCGCGAGATTTGCAGCTTCTTTCGAAATCGGAGTTGCATTGGCATCGGGAGCATTTCCCGTATTAACCGAAATAAATCCGCCCGCTTGGATGATTTTATCCAACGGCGAACGATCAACAACCAAGTCCTTAATAATTTGATATGCTTTTGCACGGAAAGGTTCAAGATACAATGTTTCTCCATCCTGGAAGTTTCTCATGTGCAATTGGCATGTTGCGGTTTTAGGAACAGAACCGTGCGGATGTCCGTTAACAACAATTCCGCATGTTCCGCAAATACCTTCGCGGCAATCGCTTTCAAAAGCAATCGGGCGTTTACCCTGAGCTTCAAGTTCGTTATTTAGTTCGTCTAACATTTCGAGAATCGAGGATTCCGGTGATACGGAGACTTTAAACTCCTCGAAGTTTCCCTCGATAGACGGATTCTCTTGTCTCCAAACGTTTAAAGTTAAATTTATATTTCCATTCATCACTTATAACTCCTCGTCGATAGTTTAACAAATTCAAAGTTAAGCGGTTCTTTGTTCAGCTCCCACTCGCCCGGTTTCTTATATTCCCAAGCTGCTACATAGGAATATTCTTCGTCGTTTCTAAGAGCTTCGCCTTCTTCGGTTTGATATTCTTCACGGAAGTGAGCGCCGCATGATTCATTTCTGTTCAAAGCGTCAACTGCCATCAGTTCACCAAGCTCAAGGAAGTCCGCAACTCTGCCGGCTCTTTCCAAAGTTTGATTAAGAGTTTCATTTTCTCCGACAACTTTAACGTCGTTCCAGAATTCTTCTCTTAATTCGGTAATTTCCTTAATGGCTTCTTTAAGACCTTTTTCGTTTCTCGACATTCCGACCTTATCCCACATAATTTTTCCGAGACGCTTATGGAAACTATCGACCGTCTGATTACCATTAACGGAAAGCAATTTGTTGATTCCATCTTTCACGCTTTGAGCGGCTTCTTCAAATTCAGGTCTATCCGTGCTTACTTTGTCAGGTTTAACGCTTCCGAAATAATTTCCGAGAGTGTAAGGAATTATGAAATATCCGTCCGCCAAACCCTGCATCAAAGCGCTGGCGCCTAAGCGGTTTGCGCCGTGATCCGAGAAGTTAGCTTCACCGAGTACGAACAAACCGGGGATGTTGCTCATAAGATGATAATCAACCCAAAGACCGCCCATTGTGTAGTGAGGAGCGGGATAAATTCTCATTGGAACTTTGTACGGATCTTTATCCGTAATGTTTTGATACATTTCAAACAAGTTTCCGTATCTTTCGCGGATAACATCTTCGCCGAGTCTTGCAATAGCATCGCTAAAATCAAGATAAACAGCGTCAGTGCCTTGAACGCCGCGTCCTTCGTCGCAAACTTCTTTAGCGCTTCTCGATGAAATGTCCCGAGGAGCCAAGTTTCCGAAAGAAGGATATTTTCTTTCGAGATAGTAATCTCTTTCCTCTTCCGGTATCTCTGCAGCTCTGCGCATATCGCCTTTCTTCTTAGATACCCAAATTCGTCCGTCGTTACGCAAACTTTCGCTCATCAATACACGTTTGGATTGCAGTTCGCCGTGAATCGGAAGGCAAGTCGGATGGATTTGAGTGTAACATGGATTTGCAAATGTTGCGCCTTTTTTATGTGCCCGCCAAGCTGCCGTTGCATTGCTGTTCATTGCATTTGTCGATAAATAAAATACTCTCGAATAACCGCCTGTGGCAAGCAGCACGGCTTGAGCCGCATATTTTTCAATTTCGCCGGTAAGCAAATTTCTAACAATAATGCCTTTTGCAGCGCCGTCAACAACAACCAAATCGAGCATTTCGCGGCGGGTGTACATTTCAACATTTCCCGCTCCGATTTGACGACTTAAAGCGCTGTAAGCTCCAAGCAGTAATTGCTGTCCGGTTTCGCCTCGCGCATAAAACGTACGCGAAACCTGCGCTCCGCCGAAAGAACGATTTGCCAAATATCCGCCGTAATCTCTTGCGAAAGGAATTCCCTGTGCAACGGCTTGGTCGATAATATTATTACTTACTTCTGCAAGTCTGTACGTGTTCGATTCTCTCGACCTGAAATCTCCTCCTTTTTCAGTATCCCAGAATAATCTGTAAACAGAGTCGCCGTCATTCTGATAATTTTTAGCGGCGTTAATACCGCCTTGTGCGCCGATTGAGTGAGCTCTTCTCGGGCTGTCGTGAAATGAAAAAGCTTTTACTTTATAACCGAGTTCGGCTAAAGTTGCCGCTGCTGAAGCGCCGGCTAATCCGGTACCTACAACAATAACGTCAAACTTTCTCTTGTTTGAAGGATTCACAAGTTTCATTTCATTCTTGTGATTAGTCCATTTTTCTTCCAAATTCCCTGCGGGAACGTTTGATTCTAATTTTACCATTATTTACCTCCTATAGAAGTGAAATAGAGGATGATTGGAATAAGCGAAAAACCCAATCCGAAAAACCATGCTAAAAATGTTCCGAACTTTTCAATCCAAGGCGTATATTTTGGATGATTCCACCCGAAAGTTTGAAATGAGCTTTCAAAACCATGATGGATATGTACGCCGAGAGTAATTAAAAAGAGGACATAAATTAAGGCATATAATGGATTATGGAACCATGCGATAACAATATCGTAAAGTTCTCTGTGAGGCGTTCCGAACTTAAATTCATACCAGAACGTTATTAAATGGATTACCAGAAACAACAGAATCAACAATCCGGTCTGCCAAGTATAACGGGCGCTGAATTTTATTAGTTTGTTCGATTCATATTTCCTATATCCTATTGGGCGCTTCGCATCGTTTGATACTGCAAGCGAAAGACCGAAATAGATATGAATTAGGAATACCAGGGCTAAAAGTATTTCAATAACATGTGTGAACCATCCCAGTGATTCCAATGCAGAGACGTAAGCCGTAAAGACTTCTTTGCCTCCCCAGATGGTGTAATTGCCTATGAAATGAACAACTAAGAACAATATAAGCAATAAGCCCGTAACGGCCATAACCACCTTTTTTCCTACTGAAGTGCTAAGACTTCGGGATAACCAACCCATTAAAATCCTCCTTTAGATATAATTTGAGTATAGTTTTTTTTGACGTGAAAAATTGAAATGATTATATGTGGATACAAATTTTTCTGCATTTATATTTTTTTTGAATAACCAAACTTAATCTAATATTATAAAAAAAACAATATCGAGGCATCCGATTATCGGGAAAAAGATTAAAGCGCTCTTTTTTAAAAAAATATTAAACTCCTATTAAATTTATTCGATAATATTAAAAAAAAAAGGATTAATAAAAAAAAAA
>CAYLYR010000215.1:0-4164 GCA_964387835.1 uncultured Melioribacter sp. | reverse complement strand
AACAATAATTAATTTAATTTTATAATTTATGATAAAATTAATTTTCTTTCCGAAATGTTTTAATTTAAGATTTTACTGAAAAGATAAAAGTAAATAAAAATATTAGAAATTCATTATCTTTAAAATCTTTAAAAACGGGAATATTTTATGGACAGAAAACGAATTTTAAGCGGAATGCGTCCGACCGGGAAATTACATCTCGGGCATTATGTAGGGGCGTTGGAAAATTGGATAAAATTACAAAACGAATATGAAAGTTTTCATCTTGTCGCGGATTACCACGTGCTTACAACTAATCCTAACACTGATGAGATTTACAACAACACATTGGAAATGGTAATGGATTGGCTTGCCGTCGGAATTAATCCCGAAACTACTCCAATGTTTCGTCAGTCGCAGATTAAAGAACATACGGAACTTTTTCTTATTCTTTCAATGCTTATTTCAAAGGCGCGGCTTGAAAGAAATCCTACGCTTAAAGATCAAATTAGAGACTTAAATATCGAGAATGTTATCTACGGGCATTTGGGTTATCCCGTACTGCAGAGCGCCGATATTCTTCTTTATAAAGGGGAAAAAGTTCCTGTTGGCGAGGACCAAGTACCACATGTTGAAATTACTCGCGAACTTGCACGGAAGTTTAACAACCAATACGGAATTGTTTTCCCGGAACCTGAACCATTGCTGACTAAATTTTCCCGTTTGCCCGGACTTGACGGCGACGCTAAAATGAGTAAGTCCCTCGGCAATACAATTTTAATTTCGGAAACCGCCGATGATGTTCAAAAAAAATTGCGTAAAGCCGTAACGGATCCTCTCAAAATAAGAAGAAACGATCCCGGGCATCCCGAAGTCTGTACTATTTTCACTTATCATAAAAGGTTCAATCCCGAAGAAGTTCCTGAAATTGAAAAAGGATGCCGAAGCGGGGAATTGGGCTGTGTTGATTGCAAATTAAAATGTACGGCAAAGATTAATGAATTTTTAGATCCGATAAGAGAGAAAAGAGTAGTTTACGAAAACGACAAAGATAAAGTTGTTGAGATTTTGCACGAAGGGGAAAAGAAGGCTTCGCA
This sequence comes from uncultured Melioribacter sp., assembly GCA_964387835.1. Lineage (GTDB taxonomy): Bacteria > Bacteroidota > Ignavibacteria > Ignavibacteriales > Melioribacteraceae > WGAL01. The sequence continues at coordinate 3,088 of CAYLYR010000215.1, read as the reverse complement.
AGTTGCAAAAGAAACAATGAATGAAGTTCATGAAAAAATGAAACTCGGATAATGTTTAAATTAAAACTCCAACAGTTTGAAGGTCCGCTTGATCTTCTTTTGTTTTTCATCAAAAGAGATGAACTCGATATTTATGATATCCCGATTTCGAAGATTACGAAGGAGTTTATGGAGTACTTAAATCTGATGGAGAAATTTAATCTTGAAATTGCCGGCGACTTTATTTTAATGGCTTCAACATTAATGCAGATTAAAGTTAAGATGCTTTTACCTCGCGAAAAAAATGAAAAGGGAGATGAAATCGATCCGCGCGAGGAATTGGTAAGAGCATTATTGGAATACAGACGCTACAAGGAGATGACTGAAGAATTTGCTGTTTTGGAAAGTGAACAAAAAAAAATATTTTATCGCGGGTATTTCAAAAATGATGAAATTGAGAAACCGGAAGAGCTGCAAACTTTGTTGAAAAATGTTACCGTTTTTGATTTATTACAGGCGTTTAAAGCCGCTATCACAAAAGCGGAAGAAGATGAACATGTTCATGAAATACAAAAAATTAACGTCTCCATTGAAGAACAGATGAACTATATTCTACATAAAACTAAATCCGAAGGAAAAATAAATTTTATTAATTTGGTCTCCGGAATAAAAGAGAAAATCAGAATTATTGTAACTTTTATTGCGATGTTAGAGCTTGTAAAACTCAGGAAGATTGATTTGAGAGAATCGGAAACTTTTAATGATTTTGAAATTTACGGATTGGAAAATGGATAGAGATTATAAGTCGGTTATCGAATCTGTTATTTTTGCTTCGGATGAACCCCTTGCGGAAAAAGACTTGCTGAATGTAATCCGTGAAATTGACGGCGATGATATTAAACTGAAATTAGGCGAATTAGACGAACTTGTTGGAGAGCTGAATTCCGAATATGATGAGACCGGACGCTCTTTTAAAATAATAAAAATCGCCGGTGGTTATACTTTTGCTACAAATCGCGAATATGCAAAATACGTAGGTTTCCTTACTACGGAAAAATCAAAAAGGAGATTGAGTCAATCCGCTCTTGAAACTCTTGCTTTAATAGCTTATAAACAGCCGATTACCAAGCCTGAAATAGAAGCGATTCGCGGCGTTAGCTCCGATTATATGCTTTCCACTCTTTTGGATAAGAAGTTGATTAAAATTGAAGGACGGGCAGAAACAATAGGACGACCTTTACTTTACGGAACGACAAATGAATTTTTAAAATACTTCGGATTAAACTCCATTACCGATTTGCCGAAACCGAGAGAAATTGAAGATATAGAAAAAGATGCTGAATTCCTTGACCAGAAAAGAAAGATTATGATGAACCAACTTGAAGAAAATATTGAAAACGAAGTGGAGAAAGATACTAATGAGACTGAATAAATTTCTTGCTGAAAGCGGAATTGCATCGAGAAGAAAATCCGATGAACTGATAAAACAGAAGCGAGTTGATGTTAACGGCAAAACCGTTGACCAGTTAGGAGTTGAAATCGATCCGGGAAAAGATAAGGTTTATGTTGACGGGGAAAGAGTAAAACCGGAATCGAAAGTATATTTTATGCTGAACAAACCGAAAGGTTACGTTACTACAACTTCCGACGAAAGAGGAAGAAGAACTGTGGTTGAGCTGATTAAAACCAACAAACATATTTTTCCCGTGGGAAGATTGGATTACAACACAACGGGAATTCTTCTTTTAACAAATGACGGAGAATTTGCAAATAAACTGACTCATCCTCGAAATAAATATGAAAGAATTTATATCGCTAAAATAAACAGACCGATTCAGGAAAAAGATAAACACAGATTGTTAACCGGAATTTTTGTTGATAAGCGAAAAAGTAAATTTACAAAATTAGAGCTTCTCCATGAAACAAATAAGGAGAAAGTTGTTGTCGGTACAGTAGAAGGACGAAACCATTTTGTTAAAAGAATGTTTGAAACTTTAGGATATAAAGTTTTGGAATTGCAGCGAATTTCTTTCGGGAAATTTAAACTTGAAGGACTTCGTATAGGTGAGTACAGAGAACTTAGTAAAAAAGAGATTGAAAAATTAATAAAAAAGTAACGGAGGATTTGTGGAACCCGCAAACAACAATGACTTAAACGCATTGATGAAAAGAAGACTTGAAGAGTTGAAAGAACTACAGTCGAGAGGCGTTGTAACTTTCGGCTATCAATACGACGTTGACGCATACTCTACGGAAATAAAAAATAATTTTGATGAATACGAAAACAAATCCGTTAAAATTGCCGGACGTTTGATGGCAATTCGAAAAATGGGGAAAGCCTCTTTTGTGCACGTGTTGGATCATAAAGGTAAAATTCAGGTTTACCTACGCAGAGACGATATTGGGGCGGATGCATACAGCAATTTCAAATTGTACGATATTGGCGATATTGTCGGTGTTGAAGGATTTGTTTTCAAAACCAAAACCGGAGAAATTTCCATCCACGCAAATAAGTTTGAACTCCTCTCGAAGTCTGTCCGCCCGATTCCAATTGCCAAAGAAGCAGTTGATGAAAACGGCAACAAAGTTATTTTCGACCAGTTTGCAGATAAGGAACTGAGATACCGACAGCGATATGTAGATTTAATTGTTAATCCGGAAGTGAAAGATGTTTTTCTGAAGAGGACAAAAATAATTACCGAATTAAGAAGGTTTCTTGACGGCAATAATTTCGTTGAGGTTGAAACTCCCATCCTACAGCCGCTTTACGGAGGCGCTGCCGCAAAGCCATTTATAACGCACCACAATGCTTTGGATACAACTTTATATCTTCGTATTGCCGATGAGCTTTATTTGAAAAGATTGATTGTCGGCGGGTTCGATGCCGTTTATGAAATTTCAAAAGATTTCCGAAACGAGGGAATGGATAAAACACATAATCCGGAATTCACGATGATGGAGCTTTACGTCGCTTACAAAGATTATCAATGGATGATGCGTTTTGTAGAAGATATGGTTAAACATGTTGCTGCGGAAGTTTTCGGAACGACAAAATTTAATATTGAAGGAATTGAAGTTGATTTCGGCAAACCGTGGCAAAGAATTTCGA